>NZ_JBQKLL010000007.1:0-143929 GCF_052116245.1 Blautia sp. Sow4_E7 | reverse complement strand
TAGATTGAGAGAACCTGCAATCATCGCTGTGAAGTTTTTTTCCACCTGTTTCATCACCCCGTGACAAGTATATCACAAAAGGTACTTATCCACTACTTTTGGAGTAGAGCCAATTATTTTAATTAAAAAAGGTGAACCACATGAGCGAAGCGAACCGATATATGGATCAGATCCTGGAGGTGAGACATCAGTCTCCTGAAGAGGAGCGGGATCTGTGTCTGAAACTGCTGGAAATGAATGAAACAGAATACGCAAGGGCATTTGCACATACATATCTGGCAGATGCTTTTCATTCTATGGGAATGCTTGACAAGGCCATGGATGAATACCATGCAGCCATGGACCTGATGGGGAAAAAAGAATACGACAAGCTGTCCCTGACTTTATATAATCTGGCAGGGGGTATCTATATTGGTCAGGATGATGAGCAGGGTGCCCTGGATTGCTTTTTTAAGGAAATTGAGATTGCGGAGCAAATGGAAGATTATACGATGTGTTCGACTGCTCTTGCCAATATTGCGTACGTATACCGGGAAGCTGGCGCTTATGGGAAATCAGAGGCAACCTTGAAGCGGGCATTTGAGATGGCGCAGAATGCCAGTGAAAATCAGTCCAATGTAGCATTCAGCGAGGAATTTTACAACATGCTCCGTGCCGGCCTGGAATTGGAAAAAAAGGAGCCGGACAAAGCCCTTAAATATCTGGATTCCCTGGATCAGCTGAAAGAGGATCCCCTGAATGTTCCGCTTCTCTATGCATCCTGTTATGCGCAGAAAGGCATGAAAGAGGAAGCTATGGCAGGACTGGGGAAAATCTGGGAGCAGGTTGAGGATATTCAGAACCGGTTTGAAAGACTTTCTCACTATTTTGATATTCTGGATATACTGATGGCGTTAAAAGAATATGAGGATGCAGCAAGATTTACGGCGAAAACAGAGAGACTGCTTGTCGGAATGGAATGTGCCGGGAAATGGACCAGACTGATGGAGTACGAGATTCAGATTTACACAGAGTTAGGGGAAGAAGAACCGCTGGAACGTGCTTATGAGCTGTTTTTCCAGTATGATATGAAATTTAAAGAAATTTCCAAACAGTCTGCTGTGAAAAGATTGAAAAAGAGAATCGAGCTTCAGAAAGAAGCAGACAGACGGACCAGCATGGAAGAGTGGCAGAACGTACTATTTAAAAGAAACGAATATGATGAACTTACCGGAGTGCTGAATCGCCGGGGAATCCGTAAATACATGAACAAAGCTTTTGCAGCTGCAAGGGAGCAGAAACAGAAATTTGCGGTTTTGTTTGTGGACGTGGACTTTTTCAAAGAGTTTAATGACACTTACGGACATGTGGCAGGAGATGAGTGTCTGAAAAAAATTGCCCATATTTTGAAGCATGCAGTGGCGGATAAAGGAATGGCAGGGCGATATGGTGGAGATGAATTTTTACTGACCATTACTGGCATACAAACTATTTCTATAATGGAAGTGGCAATGGAAATTAAGAAGTCGCTGACGAAGGTTGCTATACCCAATAAGAATTCGGCAGTTTCAGACGAGGTAACTGTTACCATTGGCGGTGTGAATTCTGTTCCAGAGGAAAAGATGGATTTTCCCTGTTATATTGAAGCAGCAGACAGGATGCTTTACAGTTTGAAAAAAAGTTCCAAAAATGGCTTTGCGATCAACGAATCTGTGCAGGGAGATGAAAAATGAGTATAGATTTTGAGAAAAAATGCAAAAAAGTAATGAAATACCGTTTTTCAGATCCCCAGCGGGCTTACGATATCTGTTGCGAAATTCTGGAAAATGGACTGAAAACAGAGGATAGCTATCAGATTGCGTATGCCCGGCTCTACATGGGAGACACGTTGTTTACTCTTGGAAAATTTAAAGAAGCCATTGACAATATGATGATAGCCGAGAAAATTCAGAAGAAGAATGGATACGAAAACCTTTTAGAGAAGAATTATAACATTACTGGTATTATTTATGTAAACCAGGGAGACGGATTGCTGGGATTGGATTATTATTTTAAGGCTTTAAAGCTTGCGCGGAAATGTAAGGATGCAGTTATGCAAGGGATGATTTACAACAACATTGGAGTACTCCTTCACCGTGTCGGGGATTATGGAGACGCTGCTTATTATTGCAGCAAGGGATACGAAATTTCCCAGAAGCAAGGAAAGAAAGAACAGAGAAAGATGTACAATAAGAAGCAGTATTTTGTGAATCTTGCTATTGGCTGTCAGGGAGAAAAGAAATATGATCAGGCCAGAAAATATCTTGAACTGGCAGAAGCTGAGTACGACAGTGAACCAAGCACATATTTTTCCGCAGTAGAGATTAACAGGCTCGTAGATTCTGTGAGTGTCTATGCTGAAACAGGAGAACGGGAAAAAGCCATTGAAGAAGCGAATAAAATTTTGTCACTTTCCGGGGAATGCTATGAAGAAGTGGAGGCTTTTAATCATTTTATTTGTCTGATACACGAACTTCTAAGCCTGGAATACTATGTAGGAGCGGAGCATATTTTGACCGAGCTTCAGCGTGTTTATGGGAAAAGTGAGGTTGTAAAAAGAAGCTTCAGACTTTGCGAATCCTGGATTGAATACTATAAGGCAACTGGAGAAAAAGAGAAGCTTAAGAAATATTATCAGCAGTATTATGAGTTGAAAAAGAAATCTCAAAAAGAAGAGAATACGCTGATCGTGCGAGCTATAGATAACCGCTATAAGCTGGAATATGAGCGCATGACCAATGAGCAGCTCTCTGCGAATACCAGGAAACTGATGAATACCAGTGAGATTGATGAGCTTACCGGGATCAGCAATCGTTATGGTTTAAAAAAGCGCTTTACGAAGCTGTGTGAAATTGCCTGCTTCCAGAAAGCCCGGATCTGTCTGTGCCTTTTTGATATTGACGAGTTTAAGATTTATAATGATGAGTATGGTCATCTGAAAGGTGATGACTGTCTGAAAAGGATTTCCGGGATCCTTCAGGATATAGCTGGAACAGAATATTTTGCAAGCCGCTACGGTGGGGATGAATTCGTGATCCTTGGAATTGACAAGTCTGATGAGGAACTGCAAAAGTTTGTGGAAGAATTATTCCGGGAGATAAACGGGGATAAGATGCCGTTTTTAAGACACCAGGAGGCTGATACCGTGACCATTTCCATGGGTGTGGTAAACAAGGTTGTGGAAAAAGATTATAGCCTGACTGATTTTATCCATAGTGCGGACAAAAATTTGTATAAGGCAAAGAATGGCGGTAAGAACCAGTATGTGCTGGAATAGCCTGCTGTTTTTGGTTGAATGGTTATATGTGGCTGCTGCATAGCATGGATTATGCGGCGGCCATTGTCTGCTTCTGTGAAGATTCACATGGATTTCGGGAAAAGATGCTTTGATTTCAGCAATTAGGAGAATTGTTTTTTGGTCTGTAAAATGATAAAATAATGGGGTGCTGTAAATGGAAATCCCGGGCAGAAGAAACGCCCGGATAAGTTGATTTTCCATTGACATAAACGAAAAATAGAAAAATGACGAGGTGTAAAGCTATGCAGGAAATGAAGCCAGTTAAAGAAGGCAAAGTACGCGAGATTTACGACAATGGAGACAGCCTGATCATGGTTGCTACAGACCGTATCAGCTGTTTTGACGTGATCCTGAACAACGAAGTGACTAAGAAGGGCACTGTCCTTACACAGATGTCCAAGTTCTGGTTCGATATGACCCAGGACATCCTGCCGAACCACATGATTTCTGTTGATGTAAAAGATATGCCGGAGTTTTTCCAGCAGGACAAATTCGACGGAAACAGCATGATGTGCCGCAAGCTGGACATGATTCCGGTAGAGTGTATCGTTCGTGGATACATCACAGGAAGCGGCTGGGCTAGCTACCAGAAGAATGGCACTGTCTGCGGAATTACTCTTCCAGAAGGACTGAAAGAGTCTGATAAGCTGCCGGAACCTATTTACACACCTTCTACCAAGGCTGAGATCGGTGACCATGATGAGAATATTTCTTTTGAGCAGAGCGTTGCACATCTTGAGAAATATTATCCGGGACATGGTCAGGAATATGCTGAGAAGATCCGTGATTACACCATCGCATTATATAAAAAGTGTGCAGAGTATGCACTGAGCAAGGGCATTATCATTGCAGATACCAAGTTTGAGTTTGGTCTGGATGAGAATGGAAATATCGTGCTTGGTGATGAGATGCTCACACCGGACAGCTCCAGATTCTGGCCGGCAGATGGCTATGAGCCAGGACATGGCCAGCCATCCTTTGACAAGCAGTTTGCCCGTGACTGGCTGAAAGCAAATCCGGACAACAACTGGACACTTCCACAGGAAATCGTGGACAAGACCATTGATAAATATCTCCAGGCATATGAGATGCTTACAGGAGAGAAGCTGAAATAAGGAATATACATAACACTGCCAGGGAATCTGTCCCTGGCAGTTGTTTTTTGCGTAAAAATGCCCGGGAGTTAAAAACTCCCGGGCATTGATTTTCATGAGCAACAAACCAAAATTCATGATCGCACGAAAACTTGGTGACTGCGGTGAAAATTAGAACAGTCCTGTGATCTTTCCGGTTTCGTCTACGTCGATCTTCTCAGCTGCTGGAACCTTCGGGAGACCTGGCATGGTCATGATCTCGCCGGTAAGGGCTACGATGAAGCCAGCACCTGCGGAAATCTTCAGGTTACGAACGGTTACTTCGAAGTCTGTCGGAGCACCAAGCTTGGTCTGGTCATCGGTTAAGCTGTACTGTGTCTTTGCAACGCAGATCGGGCAATTGCCAAATCCAAGAGCTTCCAGCTGTTTGGCCTGCTTCTGGGCGTTGGCTGTGAGAACGACTCTCTTACCACCATAGATCTTCTGGACAATCTGGTTCAGTTTATCTTCGATGGAGCCCTCAAGCTCATAGGAATAGGTGAAGTCATTTGGCTCTTCTACAAGACGGATTACTTCTTCTGCTAACTTCTTGCCGCCTTCGCCGCCTTTTGCCCATACTTCAGAAAGAGCAACGTTAACGCCAAGTTCTTTGCATTTTGCCTCAACCAGGTCAAGCTCTGCCTTAGTGTCAGTCGGGAATGCGTTGATGGCAACAACACATGGAAGTTTGTAAACGTTCTTGATGTTGCTTACATGTTTCAGCAGGTTCGGAAGACCTTTCTCCAGAGCCTCAAGGTTCTCGTTATTCAGATCTGCTTTTGCAACGCCGCCATTGTATTTCAGTGCACGAACAGTAGCAACGATCACAACTGCGTTTGGTTTGAGACCAGCCATACGGCACTTGATATCAAGGAATTTCTCTGCACCAAGGTCAGCACCGAATCCAGCTTCTGTGATAGTATAATCAGCAAGCTTCAGAGCCATCTTGGTAGCGGTTACGGAGTTACATCCGTGAGCAATGTTTGCGAATGGTCCGCCGTGAACGATTGCAGGTACATGCTCCAGAGTCTGAACCAGGTTTGGTTTCAGAGCATCTTTCAGAAGGGCTGTCATAGCACCTTCTGCGTGGAGGTCACCAGCGGTAACTGGCTTCTGCTCTGACGGTTTACCGTATGTATAACCAATGATCATTCTGGAAAGTCTCTTCTTCAGGTCTGTAATGTCACTTGCAAGACAGAGAACTGCCATGATCTCAGAAGCAACGGTGATGTCATATCCATCTTCACGAGGCATACCGTTTGTTCTTCCGCCAAGACCATCTACTACGTTACGAAGCTGACGGTCGTTCATATCTACGCATCTTCTCCATGTGATCTTACGTGGGTCGATGTTCAGAGCGTTGCCCTGGAAAATATGGTTGTCGATCATAGCTGCAAGAAGGTTGTTGGCTGCGCCGATTGCGTGGAAGTCACCGGTGAAGTGAAGGTTGATGTCTTCCATTGGAACAACCTGTGCATATCCGCCGCCTGCTGCGCCGCCTTTAACACCGAATACCGGTCCAAGGGATGGCTCACGAAGGGCAACCATAACGTTCTTGCCCATCTGCTGCATAGCATCTGCAAGACCAACCGTAGTTGTTGTTTTTCCTTCTCCGGCTGGAGTCGGGTTAATAGCGGTAACCAGGATCAGTTTACCATCTTTCTTATCTGTCTCTTTTAACAGATTATAGTCGATTTTTGCTTTGTACTTGCCATACTGCTCAAGGTATTTGTCATCAATACCTGCTTTTGCCGCAATCTCAGTAATTGGTTTCATTTCGCATTCCTGTGCGATTTCGATGTCACTTTTAAACCCCATAATAAAAGCTCCTTTCGTTGTGTAAGATTAAATGGCTTCCAAACCTCCCGGTAAAAAAGGGCAGTATCTGATGAATCAAATACTGCCCAGACGGTCGGCTCCTGAGTTGCTGTGGATTTAACCACCAGCAACGATCTTGATCTGCTTCCGAAGTCCCTGTGGTTAACTCCACGATCCGTCAGTATTCAGAAGCTTTTCAATTGATGTGCTCATTGTATCATTAAAAAAACATTATGTCAATAAATTAACAGACGGAATTATTGTCAAAAAAATCAGTGAATATTTGTGAAAATTAACAAATGTTTTTCATACAAAGAAAATCTGTCTGAATGGTGAAAAACAATCCTTTATTTTAGACTCTCTTAAGGAAGGCTTCATAAAAATTTTATGACTTGGGTAGTTGCGTATGGGGGAAAGTGTTGTTAGAATAGAAAATGCTTAGTTAACTGTGAAGGTACTCTGAACAGTTACATGCTTAGATAAAATGTTTTGAAACAGGATAATAATTCTTGGGTTTATATAAGAAAGGTTGAAGAATTGAATGAACAGAACTGAATTTCTGGATACATTGAGAAACCAGTTGTCCGGGCAGATGCATGAGGGCAAGGTGGCAGCGCATGTGCGTTACTACGAAGATTATATCCAGTCACAGGTGCGCAGTGGACGGGATGAGCAGCAGGTTCTTGCAGAGCTTGGAGATCCCAGGCTGATCGCCAGGACTTTGCTGGATACAGATGTGGATAATGGACAGCTGGATTATGAAGAGTACAGCACGTATTCGGATGATTCCCAGAATGCCCAGGAAACGGGGAAAGAACATGTGCACGTATGGCGTTTTGATACCTGGTACAGCAAGCTGCTGGGCGTGGTGATCCTGCTGATCGTGGTATTTTTGCTGTTTCATATTCTGGTGGCAGTGATTCCGTTTTTTGTTGTATTGGCAGTGATCCTGTTTGTTGTGTCACTGATCAAGAATCGGAATTAAAAGAAAAAGATTGGACATTATAGAATACATTTTTAGGAAGGTTTTTAAATGAGCAGTATAACAATAGAAGAATTAAAAAAGTTACCAGCGGATTCCTATCAGATCATTGATGTCCGCGATGAGATTGAGATTTCCCACGGTGCCATCAAAGGCGCAGTAGCCTGTAAGCCAGAGGAGATAATAGAGAACCCGGAAGTAGATAAGACGAAGAAACTGGTGATCTGCTGCAGCAGGGGAATCAACAGTAAAGAAATTGCGGAGAATCTTGAAGAAGAGGGATTTGACGCAGTAAGCCTGGAGAAAGGCTATATTGCCTGGCTTATGGATGCCATGAAAAGCTCCCAGGACGAAGACTTTGCGAAAAATGTGGAGATCAGCCTTCGCAAGAAATTTAAGAAAAAAATCTGGTCCAAGTTCACCAAGGCAATCAATACTTATGAGCTTGTGAAGCCTGGAGACAGGATCGCAGTCTGTATTTCAGGCGGTAAGGACTCCATGCTGATGGCAAAGTGCTTCCAGGAACTGAAGCTTCATAATAAGTTTGATTTTGAAGTGAAATTCCTGGTTATGGATCCGGGGTACAGTCCGGCCAACCGCCAGGTGATCGAGGAAAATGCCAGAAGGCTGAATATTCCCATCCGTATTTTTGAGTCTGATATTTTTGAGTCCGTATTTAATGTGGAGAAGTCTCCTTGTTATCTTTGCGCAAGAATGCGCCGCGGCCATCTCTATGCGTTTGCAAAGGAAATGGGCTGCAACAAGATTGCCCTGGGACATCACTATGATGATGTGATCGAGACCATTCTTATGGGAATGCTTTACGGAGCCCAGGTGCAGACGATGATGCCAAAGCTTCACAGCACCAATTTTGAGGGGATGGAGCTGATCCGTCCGCTGTATCTGGTTCGTGAGGACGATATCAAGGCATGGCGTGATTATAACGATCTGCATTTTATACAGTGTGCATGTAAATTTACAGACACCTGCACCACCTGCAACAACGAGAACCGTTCCAAACGTGTGGAAATCAAGGAACTGATCCGTGATCTGAAAAAGGTGAACCCGTTTGTGGAGGGAAATATTTTCAAGAGTGTGGAGAATGTAAATATTGATACTGTTGTGGGATATAAGCAGTATGGAGTGAGACATTCCTTCCTGGAAAATTATGACCGGGAGGAGAGTGTTTTGCCAGAGAAAGAGGAAAGTGCTGCGGATTCCATGGAAGAATAAAGGTTATTGGGCAGGATGTGCGCAGTAAGCAATAGAGAAAAAAGATGAGGGACACCCGTGAGGGCAGGGATCATCTTTATGCAAATGATGAGCCAGGGTCTGTGTTACAGAAGACCTTGGCTCATTGTGTTTTATTTACCTATTTTTCCCAGGATCCATACACAGAGCATAATGATTAGAATGGCGGTGAAGATTCCAGCCATTCCCTTTGCCATGATTTCCAGTGCGATTAAGATATTGGATGTATTCATAGATAAGATCCTCCTGTTTATATAATGTGTGAAATACTGATCTGGGTTGTGGAAATCCTTATAAAAATTTCGTCACCAGGTTGATAACCATGCCGCCTGCGATTACAGAGGCAATCTGCCCGGATACGTTGGCGCCTGCAGCCTGCATGAGAATTACATTTGTAGGATCTTCCTCCATGGCCATTTTCTGAACTACACGGGAGGACATTGGAAATGCAGAAATTCCGGCACCACCGATCATTGGATTGATCTTCTTTTTCAGGAAAAGGTTCAGGAATTTTGCCAGCAGAACACCGCCGATGGTGTCCATTACAAAGGCGAAAAGTCCGATCACCAGGATCAGTAAAGTTTCTTTTGTCACGAACTGATCTGCACGCATGCTGAAGGAGATGGTGATCCCGAGAAGCAGGGTGATCAGATTTGCCAGAATATTCTGTGCGGTGTCGGACATGGTGCCAAGGACACCACATTCACGGATCAGGTTGCCGAACATGAGAAATCCCACCAGGGCAACGGACTGTGGGGCTACCAGGCCAACAATGACAGTTACCACAATGGGAAAGGCAATCCGCATGGTTTTGGAAACGGATTTTGGATTGTATTCCATATGGATGCGGCGCTCTTTCTTTGTGGTTACAAGCCGGATGGCAAAAGGCTGCACAATGGGAACCAGCGCCATGTAGGAATAGGCGGCTACGGCAATGGCTCCGATGTATCTGGAATTCAGGATCTGGGAGACCAGAATGGAGGTTGGCCCATCTGCTGTGCCGATAATTCCGATAGAAGCTGCATCCTTTAAGTCAAAACCAAGGACTGCGGCCAGCAAAATTGCAGTGAAGATCCCGAACTGGGCACCTGCCCCAAACAGGAACAGGGAAGGATTGGAAAGCAGCGGCCCGAAGTCGATCATGGCGCCGATTCCGATAAAGAGTAAAATGGGCATTACTTCGGATGCCTCAATTCCTACATGAAACAGCCATTCGATTACGCCGTTTGCCTGGATCCCGCCTGCCAGAGTCTGGTTCAGAACTCCGGAGAAGGGCAGGTTCACAAGGATTGCGCCAAAGCCCATTGGCAGAAGCAGGGCTGGCTCGAAGCCCTTTTTGATCGCCAGCCAGATCAGGGTGATTCCCACCGCGAACATCACAATTTGCTGCCAGGTCAGTGCTAAGATTCCATCTGTTAAAAATTCCATTTTGTTTTCCTCCTTTTGAGTTTTTATATATAAAAAAGACTTTTATTACAACAATGCATACCTAAAAATATGCAGCTATTGTAATAAAAGTCTTGCCATTTCAATTCTCCGCGGGCGACAGCCTGTGAAAGCTGTCCGCCGTTCTGACGCATGAAAATCCATATACAGAAAAATGCTGTGTTCCTGTAAACAGCGTATCTGATATGCCAGCTACTCCCTTTTATTGAAGTGTGCCTGTAAGCCCTATTTTGTTGAGGTCATTATAAGTGCAGAAAGGAGAAAATGTCAACCCCGAAATATAAAAATCCTTTGTCTAGGATACCTGAAATAGACGATCCTTTCCCCTCAGCACAATAAAAACTTGAAGCGGTATCTGCTTGTAAAAAGTTCCGCATAGGTATATGATAAAACTTAACGATAGAATTAACATTTGTGCATACAAGTGAAAAAATCAAAGGAGTTACAACATGCTATATTTCGAAAACGATTATTGTGAGGGTGCTCATGAGGCAATTTTAAAAAGATTAATGGAAACAAACATGGAGAAGGTTTGCGGATACGGTCTGGACCCATACTGTGACCAGGCGAAGGAGAAAATCAAAGAGGCCTGCGGCTGCCAGGATGGAGAAGTGTATTTCCTGGTAGGCGGAACCCAGACAAATGCAGTTGTGATCGCATCCATGCTGAACCGCTATGAAGGTGTGCTTTCCGCAGTCACCGGACATGTAAATGCACACGAAGCAGGTGCCATTGAGTTTACCGGACACAAAGTCCTTCCTTTGCCCCAGAAGAATGGCAAAATTTCCGCCGCAGACTTGAAAGATTATCTTGTGACCTACTATGCAGACGGCAGTTACGACCACATGGTTTTCCCGGGAATGGTTTATATTTCCCATCCGACTGAATACGGAACACTTTATACCAAAAAGGAGCTGGCTGATATTTCCAGCGTGTGCCGGGAGTACCAGATCCCGTTATTCTTAGATGGTGCCAGACTTGGCTATGGACTGGTGGCAGACACAGACGTGACATTGAAGGATATTGCGAAATACACCGACGTATTTTATATTGGCGGAACCAAAGTCGGAGCCCTGTGTGGTGAGGCCGTCGTTTTCCCGAAAAAGGCGCCTAAGCATTTCTTCACTATGATCAAACAGCAGGGAGCGCTTCTGGCAAAGGGCAGACTTCTTGGAATCCAGTTCGATACTCTTTTTACAGACAACCTGTATCTGGAAATCAGCAAAAATGCCATCAAAACCGCGGCAAAACTGAAAGCTGCCTTAAAGGAGAAAGGGTATGAGTTTTTCATCAATTCTCCTACCAACCAGATCTTTGTTATTCTGGAAAATAAGAAGATGGAGGAACTGGGCGAGAAGGTGAAATTTAGTTTCTGGGAAAAATATGACGACAGCCATACCGTAGTCCGCTTTGCCACAAGCTGGGCGACGAAGATGGAAGATATTGACGCACTGATCGAGATATTGTAATGAAACGAGACAAAACGTTGTCGGCTGAAACTGTTGCTATTTAGTGTGGTAAAAGTTTGTCAGGAGGGACGCATTCGGACAATGGATATTACTCACTCACCGGCGCAACGCTACGATGAACTAATCGCTAACTGCGACTAAGGAGTTCCGGAGAGCCGTCACTCCTAAGTCTTCGTAAGCGCTGGATTTCATCTGCGCTAAGAACGCGCCTGAAATGGCTCGCTAGAGCAATACCCATTGCCCAAATGCTGTGTACTGGCTGAGAAACCAAATCCACAAAATAGCTATTTTATAAATAAAGCATAACGCATTCACTTCTTTAATTTTAAAATCCCCCACATTTGTTAAAAGAGCATAAATTATAACGGATTATTTGGTGTACTATGTCCAAACACAACAACTTGTCCATATGTGCATACAAGTTGTAAGATAAGAATCAGGAGGAAGGAAACATGACAGAAAACGGCAAGCCTAAGTATTTTACTCTGATGGAAGAACTGAAAGAAGAAATTACTTCCGGTCGGATCCAGCCGGGAGAGAAGCTGCCCTCTGAGAACCAGCTTACAGAGCGCTATTCCCTCAGCAGGCATACAGTGCGAAAAGCTCTCGGTCTTCTGGAACAGGAAGGATATGTGGAAGCCTGCCATGGTAAGGGAACCTTTTGCTCAGAGAAGATACGCCATATGAAGAAGTCCAGAAATATTGCAGTCGTGACCACTTACATTTCGGACTACATTTTCCCAAGGCTGATCCAGGGAATGGACAATGTTCTCTCTGAGGAAGGCTACAGCATTATTCTGAAAAATACAGGAAACAGCCGTCAGAAGGAGGCGAAATGTCTGGAAGAGCTTTTGCAAAAGGACATTGACGGCCTCATCATTGAGCCAAGCAAAAGCCAGCTCAGCTGTCGTCACCCCAGCCTTTATGAAAATCTGGAGAAATATCAGATCCCATATATTTTTATCCAGGGAATTTACACCGAAATGAAAGACAAGCCCCACATCCTAATGGATGATGCCAAAGGAGGCTATCTGGTAACAAAGTACCTTTTAGACCTTGGTCACCGCCGGATCACCGGCTTTTTCAAAGCAGATGACATCCAGGGAATCCAGCGGCACAAAGGTTATGTAAAAGCGCTGCAGGAAGCAGGGATCCCTTACGATCCCGACCAGGTGGTATGGTTCCACACCGAAGACCGCCGCAGCAAGCCCTCCATGATGGTAAAAGAAATGGTAAAAAGCGGGCAGCTTCCAGACGGAATCGTCTGCTACAATGACCAGATCGCCGTACAGGTGATCGAGACTCTGGAGTCCTGCGGCCTTCGCGTCCCCGAAGACATTTCCGTTACTGGCTACGACAATTCCCTGTACGCCCAGCGCGGCACCGGCATTACCACCATCGCCCATCCCCAGGAAAAACTTGGCGAGATGGCAGCGGAATTGATATTGGAGAAAATTAACGGAGTGTCAGAAGAAGACAGTAAGGTAGAACGTTTAATTCAACCAGAACTGATTATTCGGGGATCATGTAGAAAAAAGTAATTATTAAAATTCACGTCCGGGAAAATAAATTTAATAACAATATTAACAAAAATATAAAATAACAGGAGGATTTTTACAATGAAAACAGGAAGAAATTACAAATTCTGGTTTTGCACCGGCTCACAGGACCTTTACGGCGACGAGTGTCTCCGCAAAGTAGCCGAACACTCCCGCATTATCGTAGAAGAACTGAACAAATCCGGAATGTTCCCCTACGAAATCGTCTGGAAACCAACCCTGATCACCAACGAACTGATCCGTAAAACCTTCAACGAAGCCAATGCAGACGAAGACTGCGCCGGCGTGATCACCTGGATGCACACTTTTTCCCCGGCAAAATCCTGGATCCTTGGCCTGAAAGAATACAGAAAGCCACTGTGCCACCTGCACACCCAGTTTAACCAGGAAATCCCATATGACACCATCGATATGGATTTCATGAACGAAAACCAGTCTGCACACGGCGGACGTGAGTACGGCCATATGGTAACCCGCATGGGAATCGAACGAAAAGTCATTGTGGGCCACTGGACAGACAAAAAAGTACAGGAACGCCTTGCATCCTGGATGAGAACCGCCATCGGAATTATGGAAAGCAGTCATATCCGTGTTTGCCGTGTCGCAGACAACATGCGCAACGTAGCTGTAACAGAAGGCGATAAAGTAGAAGCGCAGATCAAATTTGGCTGGGAGGTAGACGCTTATCCGGTAAATGAGATCGCAGAATATGTAAACGCTGTTTCCAAGGGAGATATTGACGCTCTTGTAGAAGAATATTATAATAAATATGATATTATTCTGGAAGGAAGAGATCCGGAAGAATTCAAACGTCATGTAGCAGTACAGGCAGGAATTGAGATTGGTTTTGAGCGTTTCCTGGAAGAGAAAAATTACCAGGCAATCGTAACCCACTTTGGTGATCTTGGCGCCCTGAAGCAGCTTCCTGGACTTGCAATCCAGCGCCTTATGGAAAAAGGCTATGGATTCGGTGCAGAAGGAGACTGGAAAACAGCTGCAATGGTACGTCTGATGAAGATCATGTCAGCGGGGATGAAGGATGCCAAGGGAAGTTCTCTGATGGAAGACTATACATACAACCTGGTACCTGGCAAAGAGGGAATCCTGCAGTCCCACATGCTGGAGGTTTGCCCGTCCGTGGCAGACGGAAAGCCAGCCATCAAGGTTTGCCCGCTTAGCATGGGTGAGAGGGAAGATCCTGCAAGACTTGTTTTCACATCCAAGACAGGTCCTGGAATCGCTACTTCACTTGTTGATCTGGGAGACCGTTTCCGTCTGATCATCAATGATGTAGACTGCAAGAAGGTGGAGAAACCAATGCCGAAGCTTCCTGTAGGAAGTGCCTTCTGGACACCGCAGCCAGATCTGGCTACCGGCGCAGAAGCATGGATCCTTGCAGGCGGCGCACATCACACTGCCTTTACCTATGACCTGATTGCCGAGCAGATGGGTGACTGGGCAGCAGCTATGGGAATTGAAGCTGTATACATTGACAAAGATACTACAATCCGCAATTTCAAGAATGAACTTCGCTGGAATGAGGTTGCATTCCGTAAATAAAAGTGTAACAAAATACAGATACGTGGGCGGTCTGGCCGACCTGCGTATTTGTAATATCTGGCGGAAGGATGAAGGAAATTGCGCAGAAACTATTCAGAAGGTAGCATCGCGTATTATAAAAGATAATGGGAGGATTTTACACATGGAAGCAGCAGAAGCAAAACAGGCAATTCTGGACAATAAGACCGCACTTGGAATCGAGTTTGGTTCCACAAGGATCAAAGCGGTTCTGGTAGATGGAAATAACGCACCGATCGCATCTGGCGGACACGAGTGGGAGAACCGCTATGAGAACGGTGTCTGGACCTACAGCCTGGAGGACATCTGGTCCGGAATCCAGGACTGCTATCAGCAGATGGCAAAGGACGTCCAGGAGAAATACGGAGTAGAGCTTACAAGCGTAGGCGCTATCGGAATCAGCGCCATGATGCATGGCTATATGCCATTTGACAAAGCAGGAAACCTTCTGGTTCCATTCAGAACCTGGAGAAACAATATTACAGGAGAGGCCAGCAGAAAGCTGTCCGAGCTTTTCCAGTACA
This sequence comes from Blautia sp. Sow4_E7, assembly GCF_052116245.1. Lineage (NCBI taxonomy): Bacteria > Bacillati > Bacillota > Clostridia > Lachnospirales > Lachnospiraceae > Blautia > Blautia sp. Sow4_E7. The sequence goes on along the minus strand of NZ_JBQKLL010000007.1, from coordinate 128,853 downwards.
ATATCCCGCAGAGATGGAGTATCGCACATCTTTATCAGGCAATCTTAAACGGTGAGCCACATGTAAAAGACATTGACTATATCGCAACTCTGGAAGCCTATGTACATTGGAAGCTGACCGGCCAGAGAGTTCTTGGAATCGGCGACGTTGCCGGAATGTTCCCGGTTGACAGCACCACCAAGGATTACAATGAGAAAATGGTCCAGCAGTTTGATGAGCTGGTTGCTTCCTACGGATTCCCATGGAAGCTTCGCGACATTCTGCCAAAATCTCTCGTTGCAGGACAGGATGCAGGCTGCCTGACAGAAGAAGGCGCAAAGCTTCTTGATGTAACTGGCAAGTTGAAAGCCGGAATCCCAATGTGTCCGCCAGAGGGTGACGCTGGTACCGGAATGGTAGCTACCAACAGTGTTGCAAAGCGTACCGGAAATGTTTCCGCTGGTACTTCCGTATTTGCGTCCATTGTTCTGGAAAAAGAGTTATCTGCACCATATTCTGAGATCGATATGGTAGCAACTCCATCCGGACATCCGGTTGCGATGGCACATTCCAACAACTGTACCTCTGATCTGAATGCATGGGTAAATATTTTCCGTGAGTTTGCTGAGGCCATGGGCATGGAAGTGGACATGAACAAGCTTTTTGGAACCTTATATAACAAGGCTATGGAAGGGGATGTGGACTGTGGCGGACTTTTGTCCTACTGCTACTTCTCCGGTGAGCATATGACCGGATTTACAGAAGGAAGACCGCTGTTTGCACGTTCTCCTGAGAGCAAATTCAACCTGGCAAACTTTATGAGAACCAATCTTTACACCTGCCTTGGTGCAATGCGGGTTGGTCTTGACATTCTGTTTAAGAAAGAGGGCGTAAAGGTTGACCGTCTTCTTGGACACGGCGGACTGTTTAAGACAAAAGGGGTTGGACAGCAGATCCTTGCGGATGCCGTAAACGCTCCTGTTTCTGTTATGGAGACTGCCGGTGAAGGCGGTGCATGGGGAATTGCAGTTCTGGCTTCCTATCTGGTAAACAAAGATGGAAACGAGACTCTGGAAGACTTCCTGGATACCAAGGTATTCGCAGGAAACCAGGGAAGCACCCTGAATCCGGATCCGGAAGGCGTAGAAGGCTTCAACATGTTCATGGACAGATACATGAAGGGCCTGCCAATCGAGCGTGCAGCTGTGGATTCCAAGATTTGGTAAGCGGCTGGGGCGTGTCAGAGATTTAACAATGTGATTAGAAGTGGCGTGGACTGACGAAAGTGTTGTCAGTCTACCCAAAAAAGTGAAGACCTCTGCTACTGTTCAGAGGTAATATTCCGCGAGGTGTTTTTTGTGAACAAAGTTCACAGAAAACTCGAGAACATCGGCGCGAAATCATGCGAATGCATGATTTCTGTGCATCGCGAAGCGTGTTGCTGTGAACGGAGTGAACAGTAACAGACCTCCCACATATCAGAATGTGAAATTTCACAGGATTCTGGTGTGTGGGAGGTCTTTTATGTTATAATGGGAACCAATGAGCCAACGTGCTTGCACCATTGGCGAAAGGAGACACACACATGGTTTTCAGTTCAATGCTCTTTCTCTGGATCTTTCTGCCCCTTGTACTGGCGGCATACTATATAAGTCCCAGAAAAATCCGGAACGGGATTCTGGTATTTTTCAGCCTGCTTTTTTATGCGTGGGGAGAGCCTGTTTATATTTTCCTTATGCTGTTTTCGGTTGGGGTGAATTTTGCAGGAAGAATCCTGATCGAAAAGAATCCTGGGAAAAAGAAGAAAATTCTGATAGGGACCGTTTGCATCAATCTGGCGCTTCTGGGCTATTTTAAATATTTCAGTACACTGGTGGAAGCCATAAGCGGGATTTTTGCTTCTGACGGAGATGCTGGAACTGTTTTCCAGGTGGCGCTGCCCATTGGAATTTCTTTTTATACCTTTCAGGCGCTGTCTTACGTGATCGACGTATATCGGGGAGAAACGAAGGCACAGCACAATTTCTGGCACATGCTTCTCTATATTTCCTTTTTTCCACAGCTGATCGCAGGTCCGATTGTAAAGTACAAGGATATTGCAGCGCAGATTACAGACAGGAAGGAAACCATTCAGAAGTTTGCCGCAGGCGTTATGCGTTTTTGCTGGGGGCTGGGAAAAAAGGTAATCCTTGCCAACTCTTTTGCAAAAGTGGTGGATGACATTTTCAAATATGGTCCTTATGCAGTATCGCGAAAAGCGCTCTGGTTAGGGGCAATCCTTTATATGCTGCAGATTTATTATGATTTTTCCGGCTATTCTGATATGGCAATCGGACTGGGAAAAATGTTCGGCTTTGAATTTCTGGAGAACTTCCGCTACCCTTATGTGGCACGTTCTGTGCAGGAATTCTGGCGCAGATGGCACATTTCCCTGTCCTCCTGGTTCCGGGATTACGTGTACATTCCCCTGGGCGGAAACCGGAAAGGGACAGCGTGTACCTACCGAAATCTGTTGATCGTATTTTTCCTTACGGGAATGTGGCATGGAGCAGGAATGGCGTTTATTTTGTGGGGACTTTATCATGGACTGTTCCTGATCCTGGAGCGGGCAGGTCTGGGGAAAAAGCTGGAAAAGCTGCCAAAGGCGGTTGGCTGGGGATACACTATGGTGGTGGTGTTCTTTGGCTGGATCCTGTTCCGGGCAGAAGATATGTCCCTGTTTTTTGCCTATGTAAGAAACCTGTTTGTATCCCATGGAGGAATCATCCTGCTGTCTGCTTATCTTGACAGAAAAATGATCCTTCTGATCGTGCTAGGAGTTTTGTTTGCCGGAATTCTGCAGAAACTATATGAAAAATGCAGAAGCCGTTTTCCAGAGAAAATTCCGGCAGCAGGTGTGGTGACAGTGCCAAGGATACTTGCCTGTGTGGCAATCTTCTGGATCTGCGTAACCATGCTTGTAAATAACAGCTATAATCCATTTATTTATTTCAGATTTTAACGGACAGAATATGAAAAAACAAAAAGTATTGATCGCATTGTTTGTGGGAAGCCTGGTTCTTCCGAACCTGATATGGGCAGGCTTTTCCGGCTATTTTAATACAGAGAATAATGAAAACAGGGAACTGGCCTCTTTTCCCCAGGTAAGCCGGGCCTCTCTTGGGGACTTTCCATCCCAGTTTGAAGCCTTTTATAAGGATCATGTACCTTTTAAAAACGCTTTGGTGAACTTTAACAATTTTATTGATACAGAGTTTTTCCAGACAACGAAAATCGGAGATGTGGTGATTGGGGAAGATAACTGGCTATTCTATCTGCCCTCCAAAGATGGGGAAAATGCCATGGCAGATTACCAGAAGACCAATGTGTACAGCCTGGAACAGAGCGCTGAGATCGCGGCGAAAATTGAGAAGGTGCGGGACTGGTTCCTGGATAAGGGCGTGGGGCAGTTTCATTATTATGTAGCGCCAAGCAAAGAGACCATTTATTCAGAATATATGCCGGATAAGCCGGAAGTGATCGGGGTGGGGGATTCCAGAATGGAAACCTTTGCCAGATATATGGAGGAGAACTCAGATGTGGAGTTTGATTTTCTGGCGGACTATCTGGAGAAATATTCCGAAAAATACCAGCTTTTCCGAAAATATGATACCCATATGAATAATCTGGGCGGCTATATCACAAATGAAAAAATCGTGGAGGATCTGACTGGGGAGTGCCTTCCCATTGAAGCCATTCAGGTGATGATGGGAACCAATCCCTGCAGAGGAGATCTGTCCAGAATGATCGGACGATACAAGGAACTAGATGATGACCGGGAGTATGGGCTGGACCATTTTCATGACGGTGTGCGCTATAAGGTGAGAAAAGAGAAGAGCGAAGGTGGCGAGGAAATCCTGAAGGTGTTTAAGTCCAACTCGTCAAATGAGAAGACACTGATGGTGATCGGAGATTCGTTTCGGCTCCGTTTGGAGAAATATATGCCGTACCGTTATCAGAAGACTGTATTTGTGCGGATCGACGATTTCAATCAGGAGCTTCTGGAGAAATATATGCCGAATGATGTGATCCTGATCACAGTGGAGCGGGACCAGCGGTATATGGAGAATCTGGATAGTTACATTATACAGGCTGAGGAAGGATAAATGGTATAATAAGAAAGCCGTAGTGGTTCCAAAGGGGCTGTTCAATCCGTTCACTGCACTCCAAATGGAATTGTTAAATTATTGAGAATTTTTATTAAATTTCTAAATATTCAGAACAAAATTCTTACATTGACAATAAGTACGGCAAATGATATTCTGATACTAACTTGTTTTGTCAAAATTGTTTGTTATAGCACGATGAACCGGCGCTGACAAATACTTGACAGATCACAGAAAATGCAAGGATATTCCAAAGGAGGATATTATGAAGAGAAAAAAGATCACCGCAATTTTGTTAGCATCTTTCATGGGAATCAGCACAATGCCAGCTACCGCGTGGGCAGCAGACTCCTATAAGGAAACTGAAAAAGCAGCAGTGGCCAAGGCGATTCAGGAATTTGGTGCTGATTACGCAGAAAGTCTTTCCCAGATGAATACCGAAGAGGTGAAGGGAAACGCTGAAATGAAGATCAGTCTGGATGATGGTGGAAAAGCAATTCTTGGAATGCTTTCTCCTGTGGATATCTCCTGGCTGTCGGATGCATCTATCAGTGCAGATGTTGGTCTTACAGACAAGGTTATGACAGAAGCTATGGATCTGAACGTGAACGGAACAAAGATCTGTACCATCGAATATTACATGGATATGGAGAATTCCGAAATTTATATGAAGATTCCAGAGCTGAGCGATGGCTATATCAAGATGAATATGGATCAGATGACACAGGAAGCTGTGGAAGAAGCGGATCAGGAAATGGATTCTTCCTTCAGTGCCAGCATGGATATGGCAGATGCCATGAACAGCTATTTCTCCACTTTGGAGAATCTGCCGGAAGCAGATGTGCTTACTTCCATTCTGACCAGGTATACAGACATTATTTTTGACAATGTTGCAGATGCTGAGAATCCGGGAACACAGGAAGCGGTTGCTGGTGATGTAAGCCAGGAGCTGACTGTTCTTGAGGGACAGGTTACACAGTCAGAGGCACTTCCAATGTTCCAGCAGATCCTTGACACTGCGAAGACAGATGAGGAGCTGAAGGGGCTGATCGAGACCTGGACAGCAGCGGCTAATGATCCGGACTACACCTATGAGACCTTCCTGGAAGCAATTGATGATATGGAGGAGGAACTGGATGTAGAGGCTGATGAGACAGACCAGTCCGGATTTGTTTTAAGAGCATGGGTGGATGCTGACGGCGAAGTAGTTGGACGCCAGTTCCTTGCAAATGATGGACAGCAGGAAGAGGAACTTTTGGGATATCTGTGCACAACAGATGGAGAGAAGAAGGGACTTTCCTTCCAGTTTGGTTCTGGAGATGATACCTTTGCATTGGAAGGCAGCGGCGAGATGAGCGGAGATCTGTTAAACGGAAGCTATACACTTTCTTCCGGCGGAACAGAGGCTGCTGTGATCGATGTTGTTGGTTATGATACCAAAGCTATGGCAGATGGAATCTGGAAAGGTACTTACACCATTTCCGGTGCACCTGTAGAGGACGAGGATGGCAATTCCTACGATTCCTTCGGCGGCATGCAGCTGATCTTCACAGCTGACGGTGCAGATAAAGACAGCATTGAGTGGAATCTTGCTCTTGCAGCAAGCGGAACAACTCTTGGTTCTATTTCACTGGCAGGCGGCAATGGCGGTGAGGCTCTTGCAGCAGTTGACCTTGCTTCCCTGACAGATGTTTATGATTTCAGTAATGATGATGATGTAGAGGCTTATACCGCTTCTATGAATATGGATGCGCTTACAGAGAATCTTACCAGCGCAGGCATGCCTGAGGGCTGGCTGGACGATGTGCTGGCTGCTACAGGCGACAGCGCAATCGAAAGCACAGAGACAGATGGTGTTGCTGAGTCTGAAGAGCAGACAGATATGGCAGGAGATACACTGGACGACAGTGAGACACCTGCAGCGTAATCGGTAATGAGGCTGCCAGCTGAATGGCAGTAATAAGAACTACCTACAGCGAGGCAAATACAGCGGGGCAGACGAAGTAATTTGTCTGCCCCGCTTTTATACGCCCGGCACAGGTAAGAGTTTGAAAATGTGTTAGAGGCTATGGGTACTTGAGACTTTAGGAACTGCCACGCTTACTTAATGGGTCAAATTCGTAGAGCGTGTTTGATGTTGTTTCTTGTTTATTTTTAGGGGGGAATGATTTGAGGAAAAGAAGTTGGGGAATTATTTGGTTGATTGTGCTGCTTTGCGCCATGTGTGCGCTGCCAGTGTCGGCCTCTTCCTATGTGAAGGCGTCAGATACCAAAGTGAGCACCATATCTAAGAAACACGGATGGGTGAAAAAAGGCAAAGACTACTATTATTATAATTCCAAAGGAAAGCTGCTGTGTGGAAAGATCAAGTACAAAGGAAATTACTATTACAGCAGTAAAGATGGAAAGCGTTTTACCGGATGGCTGAAATCTGGCGGAAAGCTTTATTATTACAACAGGAAAAACGGTATTATGTTCCGCAATAGATGGGCGACTGGAACCAAGTATAAATACTATTTTAACAAGTCTGGTGTGGCAATTGCCAACAGCTGGCTGACCTACGGCGGAAAGCGGTATTACTTCCTGGCCAATTCCAGAATGGCAACCGGCTGGCAGAAGATTGGTAAATATCGTTATTATTTTGATAAGAAAACAGGTGCTTTGGCGAAAAATGTGTGGGTGGGACGATATTATGTCAACAAGAACGGGCAGAGAACGGGAAGCCCAAGACCAGACGTGAAGGTGAACGATTCCCATTATACATATAAAAGCAGCACTCTGAACATAGACCTGAAAAGAAAATCTACCCATGGTATTCCCTACTGGGTAGCTGTGGTACAGACTGCGAATGCCAGTCAGTTAAAATCTGCTTTGTCATATGGCACATATGGCGGAGCCAGACAGACTACTTCCAGTGCAGTTTCCAGCAATGGAGGTGTTATCGGCATAAATGGAAGTGCATTTAGTTATCAGACGGGGAAACCGTCACCTCTTGGTATGTGCATCAAAAATGGTGTGATTTATGGAAACTATCACACCAGCTACAGTGTTATGGCTGTGAAAAATGACGGCACCATTTACACTCCGAAGATGGGGCTTCTGGGAGAGGCACTTTTGAAGGCGGGAGTAAAGGATACCTACAATTTTGGACCAGTTCTTATTAAGAACGGTAAGGCGCAGCCAGCCTGGGCGGAAACAGCCAAGTATTATCCAAGGACTGCTGTAGGAATGGTAAAGCCTGGCAAGTATGTACTTCTTGTCACCGACACCGGCACCTATTCCGGGCTGAACCATTGGGACCTGGTAAACATCTTCAACAGCTACGGCTGCCAGTACGCCTACAACCTGGACGGCGGCGGTTCCGTAACCATGTACTACAATGGCAAAGTAATGAACCGGCTGATCAATAATTATGAGAGACCTTGTGGGGATTTTTTATATTTTACCAATTGAGAACGAGAGAGGGCAGTCAAAAAGCTGTCCTCATTTTTTATTACAGGAGAGAGCTGAATCTGGGAATGCAAATCGAATCTTGGACAGATTTTGGACATACCCATCAAATGTTACACAAATATTACAAAATGGAAGTGGCCGAAAACCCTGTGGATTCGCATAAATCCAAAGAGAAACACCCGGTAGGGGAGCTACCGGGTGTTTCGAGGGGAGTATAAATAATTAAATAAGGGGTTATGTAAAAAAATTTTTGAAGGGTAAATTCTTTTACAAGACAGATTATAATATAAACTGGAAAAAAAAGCAATATCATTTTGATGAATATTCCTTCTGGGATTGGTTACAATATACAAAGTAATCTGAAAAAAAACTCATTATTCAACAGGAGGAATACTCAAATGGCAAAAAATTATGAGTCTGAAAACAAGAACAGCAAAAATTCTACAAACAGAACTTATGAGAACGAGATGAATTCTCAGGATTGCAAAAACACCTACACAAAGAACAGCAGTAAGAATAAGAACCGCAATTCTTACGAGTCTGAGGAAGACACAACTTCCAGATACTAAAGAAGTACAGAGTATCAATTTTTGATAAGGCGCAGGGCAGACACCCTGCGTCTTATTTACGCGAGCAACGAGCCAAAGTCCGTGCTTGCACGAGACCTTGGCGACTGACGCGATAACGAGCAAAACTCGCAGAGCGTATTGGGGTTGCTGTCAGAAAAAGAACACCTGCATATACTGATTAAAAAGGGGATTTGTCATGTTTCCCGTTGAGCCGATTTCCGCAAAAATGCTGGATTATTATGTTGGGCGCAAAGACGCTTTTTTGATAGATCTGAGAAGTCGTGAAGAGTATCGGACCGGGCACATTAAAGGGGCGGTGAATGTGCCATATGAGGAGTTTGAGGAAATGCAGACCTATGATTTTCCAAGGAAAAAAGTGCTGGTGCTGTACTGCGACCGGGGTGGGGCAAGCCTTCGGGCTGCCAGGATCCTGGCGCGAAATGGATACGAGACCAGAACTGTGATCGGGGGGATGATTGCGTACAGGGGAAGAAATCTGGTGTGTGATATAGATACTGCCCGGTGGTAGCATTTTTCGAAATGCCCTTTGGGGCATAGAAAAGCGTGTTGCCGTGAACGTAGGGAACAGTAACCGCGATCTAAAGATATAAGGAACTGCTAACTGTTAATATCTTGTAATTTACCCCAAGGCATGATAATGTAAAGAAGAGGACGCATGTCACAGGTTATGTAAACCAATCTGCGGCGAGCACCAATCATACTAAAAACAGAGGAGAAACCAAGTTTATGAAATATATGTTTGCTTCCGACATCCACGGTTCTGCCTACTACTGCAGAAAAATGCTGGATGCCTTTGAAAAAGAAGGAGCAGAGCGCCTGGTTCTGCTGGGCGATCTGCTTTATCACGGCCCGCGAAACGATCTTCCAAGGGAATACGCGCCCAAGCAGGTGATCCCTATGCTGAATGCCATGAAGGACAAAATCTACGCGGTACGCGGCAACTGCGAGGCAGAAGTAGACCAGATGGTCCTGGAGTTCCCAGTGATGGCAGACTATTGTATCCTTGCCATTGACGGCAAAACCTTTTATGCAACCCATGGACATGTCTATAATCAGAACAATCTGCCCCCGTTATGTGAGGGAGATATCCTGATCCATGGACATACCCATGTGCTGAAAGCCGAGCAGATGGACGGCTACATCCTTCTGAACCCAGGCTCCGTATCCATCCCGAAAGAGGGAAATCCACCTACATATGCAGTGCTGGAAGACGGTGTTTTTTCCATCAAGGATTTTGACGGAAACGTTGTAAAAAGCATAGCATTATAAGAAGGGAAAAGTGAATGAGTACAGAAAGATTTGAACTGATCGCCCCCTGCCATTTTGGTCTGGAAGCGGTTTTAAAAAGAGAAATCCTGGATCTGGGATATGAGATCAGCAAGGTTGAAGACGGTAAGGTTACCTTCCTGGCCGATGCACAGGGAATTGCAGACGCCAACGTTTTCCTTCGCACTACAGAGCGTATTCTTCTGAAGGTAGCGGAGGTAAAGGCGGAAACCTTTGATGAGCTTTTCGAGGCAACCAAGGCCCTGCCATGGGAGCGCTACATTCCGGCAGACGGCAAATTCTGGGTGGCAAAAGCCAATTCTGTAAAGAGCAAGCTGTTCAGCCCGTCAGATATCCAGTCCATTATGAAAAAAGCCATTGTAGAGCGTCTGAAGGGCGTGTATAACGTGTCCTGGTTCCCGGAAGATGGCGCAAGTTTTCCTATCCGTGTGGCGTTTATGAAAGACGTGGCAACTATCGGAATCGATACCTCAGGCGTTTCCCTTCATAAGAGAGGATACCGTCAGATGACGGTAAAAGCGCCGATCACCGAGACTCTTGCCAGCGCACTGATCATGTTAACCCCGTGGAAAAAAGACCGGAGCCTTGTGGATCCATTCTGTGGAAGCGGCACATTCCCCATCGAGGCTGCTATGATGGCAGCAGATATTGCGCCGGGAATGAACCGTTCTTTCCTGGCTGAAGACTGGAAGCATGTAGTGCCAAGAAGATGCTGGTATGAGGCCGTAGAAGAGGCCCAGGACCGGGTAAACCTGAAGATTGAAACGGACATCCAGGGCTATGATATTGACGCGGAAGCGCTGAAAGCAGCCCGCGCAAACGCAAAAATGGCAGGCGTGGAAAGCCTGATCCATTTCCAGCAGCGCCCGGTAAAGGAACTCCACCATCCAAAGCCCTATGGCTTTATCATCACAAATCCGCCCTATGGCGAGCGTCTGGAGGAGAAAGCCGCCCTGCCGCAGCTTTACCGGGAAATCGGGGAGAGCTACAGGGGATTGGACAAGTGGTCCATGTATCTGATCACTTCTTATGAGAAAGCAGAGAACGACATTGGCCGCAAGGCGGACAGGAACCGCAAGATTTATAATGGAATGCTGAAAACATATTTCTACCAGTTCCTGGGACCGAAGCCGCCAAGAAGAGGTCAGACACAGGAAAAGAAAGAGGACGTAAAATAATGAAGAAGATTATTTTTGCAACAGGAAATGCGGACAAGATGAAAGAAATCCGGGAGATTCTGGCTGATCTGGACGCGGAAGTGGTGTCTATGAAGGAAGCCGGGATCCAGGCTGATATTGTGGAAGATGGCAAAACATTTGAAGAAAATGCAGTAATTAAGGCAACTGCCATCAGCAAGCTGACAAAGAACGGAGAAATCGTTCTTGCAGATGATTCCGGACTTGAAATCGATTATCTGAATAAAGAGCCAGGCGTTTATTCCGCACGCTATATGGGGGAACACACAGATTATCATACCAAGAATGGCAATCTGATCCAGAGACTGGAAGGTGTGCCGGATGAGAAACGTACGGCCCGTTTTGTATGTGCCATTGCAGCTGTTTTCCCGGATGGAAAAGTGGAAACTGTGCGCGGAACCATGGAAGGGCGAATTGGTTACGAGGAAAAAGGAGCCAATGGCTTCGGCTATGATCCTATCTTTTTCCTGCCGGAATACGGCTGCACCTCAGCTGAGCTGTCCATGGAAGAGAAAAATAAGATCAGCCACAGAGGAAAAGCGCTGCAGATGATAAAGGAAGAATTAAGATGAAAATACTGGCAGTCAGTGATACCCACGGAAGAGATGAGAGGCTGGAAATCGTTGTGGAGCAGGAACAGCCATTTGATTATCTGATCCATTGCGGGGATGTGGAAGGACGGGAGTTCTTTATTGAAGCTCTTGCAGAATGTCCCTGCACCATTGTGGCTGGAAACAATGATTTTTTCAGTGATCTTCCAAGAGAAGAGGAAATTGTGCTGGAAGGGCATAAGATCATGGTAACACATGGACATAATTATGGTGTTTCTATGGATCTTTATGGGGTTTCGGAGGAGGCAGCCGCCAGAGGATGTGAAATTGTATTTTTCGGTCATACCCATAAGCCGGTGATTGAGAAGAAAAACGGCGTGCTGGTGATCAATCCGGGAAGCCTTTCTTTCCCAAGGCAGGAAGGCAGAAGACCTAGCTATGTGGTGATGGATCTGGAAGAAGGGGAAGTGCCTATGGCGGAAATCCAGTATTTATAATGTGATCTGGCTTTTTCTCTGCCATATTTGTAAGGAACTTATGAACCTCAAAAAGCAGGAGGTGAAGCTATGAAGGGAAAAACAGGGAAAGCAGTGCTTTCATTTTTCACTGCAGGTGCGATGGCGCTTGCACCATGGGGGAATTTTATACCAGGGGTGCAAAGTGTAAGTGAAGTTTTGGCTGCCCAGAAGGATGACTGGGCCATTTACTGGTATCTGTGCGGAAGTGATCTGGAAAGCGATTACGGAAGTGCTACTGAGGACCTGAGTGAGCTTCTGGATGCTGATATTCCGGAAAATGTCAAAATTGTTATAGAAACAGGCGGAAGCAGTGAGTGGCAGAATGATACTGTGGAGGCAGATTATCTGGAACGATATGTTTACAGTGACCAGACTCTGGAATGTGTGGAGCAGCTTCCTTCTGCAAATATGGGGGAAAGTGATACCCTGGCAGATTTCCTGGAATTTTGCAGGGATAATTATCCGGCAGAACATACGGCTGTGATCTTCTGGAATCACGGTGGAGGAAGTGCCGGCGGCGTGGCCTATGATGAATTATATGGGTATGATTCCCTTTCCCTTGGGGAAATCTATAATGCTTTCGATTCTGTTTATCCGCTGTCAGAAGAAGATCCGCCGCTGGACCTTGTGGGCTTTGACGCGTGCCTGATGGCTACGGTGGACACTGCAAATGCCTTTTCCGATATAGCGCGGTATATGGTGGCAAGCGAAGAAACAGAGCCTGGAAATGGCTGGAATTATACAGGATGGGTGCAGGCCCTGGCGGATGATCCCCAGATGGATCCGGCACAGCTTGGTGAAGTGATCTGTGATACCTATATGGAAGGCTGTGAAATGTACGGAACGGAGGACGAGGCTACGCTCTCTGTGGTGGACCTTGGTTTGATCGGATCTGTGCTTACAGCTTATGACAATATGGGAAAAGAGGCGCTGGCCTATGCCTGTGAGGACACTTCTTTTTTCTCCGGTTTTGGACGAAATGCAGAGTGTTCCGAGAATTACGGCGGAAATACAAAGGAAACCGGATATGCGAATATGGTAGATCTGAAGGATCTGGCGGAAAAGAACCGGGATATGCTTACAGAAACCAGTGAAGATGTGATAAATGCACTGGAAGAATGTGTGGTTTACAAAGTAAATGGCGCTTACCGGCAGCAGGCAGGGGGATTATCCTGTTACTATTCCTATGACGGAAATCTGGATGATTTTAATACCTATGCAGAAACCGGGGCAAGTGAGTCTTTTAAATATCTTTATGACTATGCATTAAGCGGCAGTCTTAGTGTAGAGGGCCTGAAATATGTGGCGGAAATGGGATATGAGGAGCTTCCGGAGGTGGAAACTCTGGAAAATTCCGAAGAGGAATCATATCCGGTTTACATAAATGATGATGGCTATGGCGTTATGGAACTTTCCATGGATACGGTCAACAGGTTGAAGGGTGTCTATTGTAATCTGGCTTATTATGATGAAGAAGAGGATATTGTTCTTTATCTGGGACGGGACAATGACATTGATATGGATTGGGAAAACGGTGTGTTCACAGATAATTTCCGTGGAGTGTGGGGCGCCATTGACGGCTACCTGGTTTATATGGACATTATTTATGAAGGGGAGGACTATAATCTGTACAGTGTGCCGATCCTTCTTAATGGTGAGGAATATCAGCTTCATGTTGTATATGATTACGGGGAAGAAGATTTTCAGATCCTGGGAGCAAGAAAAGGTCTGGATGAGAATGGAATGTCAGACCGGAATCTTGTAAAGCTGAAAGCGGGGGATGAGATCACTACTTTGCATTATGGTGCCACCATTTCAGAAGACGATGAATTGCAGTTGGTAGAAGTGGATACCTTTACGGTCACAGAGGACACGGCTTTTGGAGAGGAGGATCTGGGAGACGGAACCTTTGTAATGATGTTTGAACTGGTTGATGCCAGAAATGACAGTGCAACTTCAGATGTGATTTTATTTACGGTAGAAGATGGGGAAATTCGAGCAGAAGCATAAAAAATTCATTCCATCCGAAGAATTATAGAGGGTGATGATTCCCGGAAACCCGCATTTTTAGCTGGTTTTCGGGAATTGTATCTTTTTTTGAAAAAAATATAAAAAAATATGAAAAAGGGTGTTGACAAATGGTAGACCATATAATATAATAACACTTGCCTTGAGCGAGAGAAAAGAAATTCTTGAGAGAACAAGGAACGACAACTTCATAGAAATGATGTTGTAAGACATCGGGGTGTGGCTCAGTTTGGCTAGAGCGCCTGGTTTGGGACCAGGAGGCCGCAAGTTCGAATCTTGTCACCCCGACTGCTGTAACAACATTACCGTTTCAGCGTAAATGCGGGTGTAGTTCAATGGTAGAACACTAGCCTTCCAAGCTAGATACGTGGGTTCGATTCCCATCACCCGCTTCTCTGATGAAGAGAAATATGTGTCAGTAGCTCAGCTGGATAGAGCAACGGCCTTCTAAGCCGTGGGTCGGGGGTTCGAATCCCTTCTGACACGCTGTGGTGGATATAGCGCAGTTGGTTAGCGCGCCAGATTGTGGCTCTGGAGGCCCAGGGTTCGAATCCCTGTATCCACCCTTTGCCTTTGGGCTATCGCCAAGCGGTAAGGCACAGCACTTTGACTGCTGCATTCGCTGGTTCGAATCCAGCTAGCCCAGTCCTATATGGAGCATTAGCTCAGTTGGTAGAGCACTTGACTTTTAATCAAGTTGTCCGGGGTTCGAATCCCCGATGCTTCACTTGCAAATGATAACCGGAAGCCTTATGATTAAGGTATTCCGGTTTTTTAAATAATATATGCGGATGTGGCGGAATTGGCAGACGCGCCAGATTTAGGTTCTGGTGTTTACAACGTGCAGGTTCAAGTCCTGTCATCCGCAGGAGATGAGGAATGATCTGGATCGGATTTTCGCAAGGAGAATCAGATTTGGATCATTTTTTATAATGGAAATATGTTTTGAGGCTGCTGGCGGGACTGTGGATAGTAACACCTTGATTTTGCAAAGCGGATTTGATATAGTTTACACAATGAAGAAATATGGAGGAAAAATATGGACGTTGTTCAGTTTCAGGAGAAATTAAGAGAGATTTGTGACCTTGGAAAGCAGAATGGAAATATGCTGACACATGAGCAGATCCGGGAGCATTTTGCAGATACAGACCTTGAGACCAGCCAGATGATAAAGGTACTGCAGTATCTGAAGCTGCAGGGAATCGTGATAGAAGGAGAAGATGCTGCGGCGCAGGCAGAAGCAGAGGAAGAGAAAGAGGCAGAGCCCCAGTCCAATGGAACCAGCACACCGCTTACTCCAGAGGAAGAAGCATATCTAAAGGATTACCTGGCAGAGGTAAGTAATGGTAAGGAAGTAAGCCAGGAGATGATCCATACTCTGTTTGAGAATCTGGCTGATGGAGACGCCATTGCAGAAGCGGCTCTTACCAGCATTTATCTGCCGGTAGCAGCCAATATGGCAGCAGATATGAACTGTGCTGAGATCCATCTTGCAGACCTGATCCAGGAGGCAAACGTGGTGCTTCTCACAGCTCTTTCTGATCAGGAGACGGAGCGCAAGGATGACGCCTGGCTGCGTCTTCAGCTGCGCAAGGGAATCATCGCAGCAATTGAGGATCAGACACAGCAGAAATTCCAGGATGACTGTCTGGTAGCCAAGGTAGAGAAACTGGAATCAGCTGTAAAGGATCTGACAGATGATGATGGGGAGAACCGTTTCACCATTGATGAGCTGGCGGTTATTCTCGATATGAATGTGGACGAGATCCGGGATATCCTGAGACTTACAGGAGACGATAAATAATCATATCCGAGGAAAACGGCGGAGCCTTACAGGGAAAGCTATTTCATCGGGAATAAAAGTTGAAGAAATAATAGAAACACCAGAAGTGACTTACAAACAAAGATCATTTCTGGTGTTTTTTGCATATACGAAAAAAGAAAATATCCATTGAATTTTCACTACACAAGTGTTACTATCATAAATAATAATCAAAATATTTTTGTACATAATAAAATATTGTTTGAAAATGAAAGGAGGATACATATGAATTTGGAAAAATATCAGCAGTATTCCAGGATCGCAAGGGGACTGGAAGAAGCAGACCTGGTATTGAAGGACGCAAGGATCGTGAACGTTTTTACAGAAGAGATCATCCGCGGAGACATTGCCATTCAGGACGGGATCATAGCAGGAATCGGCTGCTTCCACGGAAAAGAAGAACGGGATCTGGCAGGAAAATATGTTTGTCCGGGATTTATTGACAGCCATCTCCATCTGGAATCTACCCTGGTAACACCGGCGGAACTGGTAACGGTCGCTTCCAGACATGGAACTACCACCTTTATTGTGGATCCTCATGAATCCGCCAATGTGTCAGGCCTGGCAGGAATTGATTACATTCTGGAACAGACAGAGGATGTGAAAGCAAATGTGTACGTGATGATGCCATCCTGTGTCCCGGCAACTGCCATTGATGACAATGGATGTACCCTTACAGCAGAGGACATGGCTCCTTACCTTCATAACAGCCGCATTCTTGGACTTGGAGAGGTAATGGACAGTATTTCCGTAGTTCAGGGAGATAAGGCTATGCATGATAAGCTGGAGCTGTTTGAAGGCAGGATCCGCGATGGCCATGCTCCATTTCTGGAAGAGGGGGATCTTCAGGCTTATGCCATGGCCGGAATTGCCACAGACCATGAGTGCAGCTTCTTTGATTATGCCATGAGAGAGCGGCGGAACGGTCTTACCATTCTTGTACGGGAAGGCAGCGCTGCCCGAAACCTGGAAGCACTTGTGGGCGGTCTGGTACAGAGACATATGAATGGAGAAGGCTTCTGTTTTTGTACAGATGATAAGCATATCGAAGATATCCAGCAGGAAGGCCATATCGACCATAATGTGCGAAAAGCGATCCGTCTTGGTATGAATCCGGTTTCAGCCATTAAGATGGCAACCATCAATGCTGCGAACTGCTATGGGCTGAAGGATAAAGGTGCAGTGGCACCGGGCAGACAGGCAGATCTTTTAGTCCTTTCGGATCTTGTTAGTGTAGCCATAGAAGATGTCTACTTTAAAGGGGAATTAGTAGATAAAAATGCGAATATTGTTATAAAACCGTGTGCCCCAGAACTGAAAAATACCGTCCATGTTGCTGATTTTTCCAAAGAAGTGTTCCATCTGGAATCAGAAGACGGAATTTTCTCTGTGATCCTGGCGGAAGAGGGACAGATCACCACACGAAAAGGAGGCTTAAAACTGGCGGATGGTCCCTGTGAATTCCAGTCTGATGATGATTACCAGAAGATTGCAGTTGTAGAGCGCCATAAGATGACGGGAAAAATCGGCTGCGGCGTGATCGGCGGATTTGGTATCCGTGGTGGAGCCATTGCTTCCAGTGTATCCCACGATTCCCATAATATTATTGTGATCGGAGACAATGATGAAGACATGGAGCTTGCAGTGCGGGAACTGATCCGCACCCAGGGCGGCTATACCATTGTGGAGGATCACAAAGTATTTGACACCCTTGCTTTGCCTGTTATGGGACTTATGAGTGACAATGGCTTTGAGAAGGACAATGCCACCCTGAAAAGGATGATCGTCAGGGCCCATGAGATGGGAGTGAAAAATGGTCACGATCCGTTTATCACTCTGTCCTTTATGGCTCTGCCGGTTATTCCGCAGATCCGGATTACACCGCGAGGTGTTTTTGATGTAGAAACATGGAGTTTTTTGAAATAAAAAAATATAAAAATTCTTGCATATAGGATCGCCTGCGTATATCATAAGTAACGTAAGGAGTGACAGAAGATGGCGATGGTAAGAAAACACATATATTTTTCCGGACAGGTGCAGGGCGTTGGATTCCGCTACCGGGCCACCAATGCGGCAAGAGTCAATGATCTCACAGGCTGGGTGGACAATCTGTGGGACGGCAGAGTGGAAATGGAGGTCCAGGGAGAGCCCTCCGGGATTGAGCGGATGATCCAGGAGATTGAGATGGGAAGCTTTATCCGGATTGACAATTATCAGATGGAAGATCTGCCGGTGGATGAAAGTGAGTGGAGTTTTTATTCGAAATGAAATGGAATGCCAGGAGCGAAGGGGATTTTGCTCCTGGCATTTTTGTACGTTGAAATGTACGGTGTTACTGGTCAGGTCGTGAACAGTAACTGTACGGTCAAAAAGGCACTGGAAATTATAAAAAACAGGATTGACAATTTAAAAATCCGCTTTTATAATTAGTTCGTACGCGAACAGTTCGAACCCAAACAGTTCATGTGCGAACTATTTTTATGGCTTGGAGAAGTGTCTGGAGGGAACAATGCGGCGAACAGCAGCATATCCGTTCAGAATACTACCTACGAAAGAAGGGAACTATGGAAGAACGAAAGAAGGAACCTGGTCCAGAGAAATGTGAATGGACTGGCAGACACATTGGACATGAGCTGCATACACTTGATATGATGATCGGCCGCCTTGTAAATGCATATCAGTCCAAAGTGGATGAGAAGGCAGGAATTAACCGGATGCAGGGATGGATCATTGGGTATCTTTACCGGCATTCAGATGAAGATGTTTTTCAGAAAGATCTGGAAGCGGAGTTTCAGATGGCTCGTTCCACAGCTTCCGGAATCCTCCAGTCTATGGAGAAAAAAGAACTGATCACCCGGGAATCCATTCCGCGGGATGCCAGGCTGAAGCGTCTGGTACTCACCCCGAAGGGAATGGAGTTTCAGATGGAGATCATTGACAATTTTGCCCGGATCCAGAAGGCTCTTAGTACAAATATTTCAGAGAAGCAGCTGGAAGATTTTTACCAGACTGCAGATATCATCCGGGAGAATGTTGTGAAAGCTTGCTGTGAAGCTGGCGAAATTTACCCTTGCAATTCTTCCTGCGAAAGCAGAAAGAAGGAATGATTTACTATGAAAGTCCAGGTGTGAAACGCTGACTTTCATCATATAAGGGAATATTTATTTGTGAAAAATAGATTATAGAACAACCGAGCCAGAAAAAGTGAGTAAGAAACAATATATCTGTTGTCACGTTGTGGACAGTAACACAATTCAGAAAGGGGAGAACCTGATGATAAAGACATTACTTGCCCAGGTAAAAGAGTTCAAGAAGGCCTCCTTCCTTACCCCGGTATTTATGATACTGGAGGTTTTGGTAGAGACACTGATCCCTCTTGTAATGGCTGATATGATCGATAACGGCGTGGAAGCCGGCAATATCAGCTATCTTTACCAGAAGGGTGCCATTATGGCGCTTCTTGCAGTTGCAGGGCTTGTTACGGGTATCTTAGGCGGTAAATACGGAGCATACGCATCCTCCGGTTTCGCCCGTAACCTGCGTAAAGCAATGTATACCAATATTCAGACATTTTCATTTTCCAACATTGACAAGTTCAGTACTGCAAGTCTGATCACACGTCTGACTACAGATGTGACCAACCTGCAGAATGCATACCAGATGATCCTGCGTATGTGTACCCGTGCCCCGGCCAGCCTGATCTGCGCCATGGCTATGGCATTTATGATCAATGCAAGGATTGCCAGCATTTATCTTATTGCTGTTATTTTCCTGGGATGTTTCCTTGTATTTATTATGAAAAAGGCGACTAAGTATTTCCAGGAAGTATTTGAGAAATATGATGATTTAAATGCCAGTGTGCAGGAGAATATCAACGCAGTCCGTGTTGTAAAGGCTTATGTCCGTGAGGATTATGAGACTACCAAGTTCCAGAAGGCCTGCAATAAGGTTTACGAAATGTTCGTAAGAGCGGAGAAGCTGGTTGTTATGAACATGCCGGTTATGCAGTTTACGGTTTATGCCTGTATCCTGGGAATCAGCTGGCTTGGCGCGAACATGATCGTTGGCGGCAGTCTGACTACCGGTGAGCTGATGAGTCTTCTTACATATTGCATGAATATTTTGATGAGCCTTATGATGCTTTCCATGGTGTTTGTTATGATCACCATGAGTACTGCCAGCGCAGAGCGTGTAGCGGAGGTTATCAATGAGACTGCAGACCTTCATGATCCACAGAATCCGGTTATGGAGGTTGCTGACGGAAGCATTGTATTTGATCATGTGGATTTCAGCTATAAGAAAGAGAGCAAGGAGCCTGTGCTGAAGGATATCAATCTTTCCATCAAAGCTGGAGAGACCATCGGTATTATCGGCGGAACCGGAAGTGCCAAGTCCAGTCTGGTAAACCTGATCAGCCGTCTTTATGATGTAAGCTCCGGTTCTGTGAAGGTTGGCGGCGTGGACGTGCGGGAGTATCACATGGACAGCCTGCGTAACCAGGTGGCAGTTGTGCTTCAGAAGAATGTGCTGTTTTCCGGTACGATTCTGGAGAACCTGCGCTGGGGTAATAAAGAGGCTTCTGAGGAAGAGTGCCGCAGAGTGTGCCAGCTTGCCTGTGCAGATGATTTTATTGAGAAAATGCCGGATAAATATCACACTTACATTGAGCAGGGCGGAACCAACGTTTCAGGCGGCCAGAAGCAGCGTCTTTGTATTGCCAGGGCACTTCTTAAGAAGCCGAAGGTGCTGATCCTGGATGATTCCACAAGTGCGGTAGATACTGCCACAGATGCCCGTATCCGCAGGGCTTTTGCAGAGGAGATCCCGGATACCACCAAGCTGATCATTGCACAGCGTATTTCCAGTATCCAGAATGCGGACCGCATTATCGTTATGGACGAGGGAAAAATCAGCGGATTTGGAACTCATGAGGAACTGATGAAGACCAACGCCATTTACCAGGATGTTTACAATTCCCAGATAAAGGGCGGCGGAGATTTTGATGAGAACAGAGGAGGTGAGCAGGCATGAGCAATGACAGACCAGTAAAGAAGCCGGGAAGAAGCGGCGCTGCTTTTCGTACAGGCCCGATGGTAGAGAATCCGGGCAAAATGCTTGGAAGACTGATGGGCTATATTTTTAAGAACTACAGGATCCACATTATTGTCGTTGTGATCGGTATTGTAGTCAGCGTCCTTGCCAATGTACAGGGAACCATGTTCATGAAGACGCTCATTGACCAGTATATTATGCCTCTTCTGAAAGCAGAGACTCCGGATTTCCATCCTCTGGCTATGGCAATCCTCCGGGTGGCATGTTTTTATGCGATCGGTGTTGCATGTACTTATACATATAACCGTCTGATGATCTATGTCAGCCAGGGAACCCTGCGCAACCTTCGAAATGAGATGTTTGAGCGTATGGAAACTCTGCCGGTCAAATATTTTGACACACATGCACATGGCGATATTATGTCAATCTACACCAATGATATTGATACCCTGCGCCAGATGATCAGCCAGAGTATTCCCCAGCTGATCTCCAGTGCGATCACCATCATCAGCGTGCTGGTAAGTATGCTGATCCTGAATGTACCCCTTACCATAGTGACTCTGGTTATGGCGGGAGTGATGATGGTTGCAAGTAAGAATCTTGCAGGTCTCAGTGGTAAATATTTCATGGAGCAGCAGAAGAACCTTGGTATTGTAAACGGCTATATTGAAGAGATGATGGAAGGTCAGAAGGTGGTCAAGGTATTCTGTCATGAGGAAGAGAGCCTTGAGAAATTTAATGAGCTGAATGACCAGCTGTTTGAAAGTGCCAATAATGCCAATAAATTTGCAAACGTGCTGATGCCTACCTGTGCACAGATTGGAAATATCAGTTATGTATTGTGCGCTATTGTTGGCGGTGTGCTGGCGGTAAACGGTGTGGGCGGATTTACCCTTGGTGGTCTGGCAAGCTTCCTTACTTTTAACAAGAGCTTCAGCCAGCCGATCAACCAGGTGAGCCAGCAGTTTAACAGTATTGTTATGGCACTTGCCGGTGCGAAGCGAATCTTTGATCTTCTGGATGAGAAGCCGGAGGTGGACGAGGGATATGTTACTCTGGTGAATGTGAAGGAAGAGAATGGAAAGCTGGTGGAATCCCAGAAGCGTACAGGTCACTGGGCCTGGAAGCATTTCCACAAGGCTACAGGAAAAACGGATTATACTCCGCTGAAAGGCGATATTGTTCTGGATGGGGTTGACTTCGGTTACCGGGATGACAAGATTGTGCTTCATGATGTGAAGATGTATGCGAAGCCAGGGCAGAAGATCGCGTTTGTTGGTTCTACTGGTGCTGGTAAGACCACGATTACCAACCTTCTGAACCGTTTTTATGATATTCAGGACGGTAAGATCCGTTATGATGGAATCAATGTGAACAAGATTAAGAAGAGCGATCTGAGACGTTCTATAGGTATTGTTCTTCAGGATACGAACCTGTTTACGGCTACAGTTATGGAGAATATCCGTTATGGTAAGCTGGATGCTACTGATGAAGAGGTAATTGCAGCTGCTAAGCTGGCAAATGCGGATGGATTTATCCGAAGACTGCCGGATGGTTATAATACCATGCTTCGCAACAATGGTGCGAACCTGAGTCAGGGACAGAGACAGCTGCTTGCCATTGCAAGGGCTGCGGTGGCAGATCCGCCGGTTCTGATCCTGGATGAAGCTACCAGTTCTATTGATACCCGTACAGAGAAGCTGGTTCAGGACGGTATGGATAAGCTGATGGAGGGCAGAACTACATTTGCCATTGCCCACAGGCTTTCTACGGTTAGAAACAGTGATTGTATTATGGTTCTGGAGCAGGGACGAGTGATTGAGAGAGGCTCTCATGATGAGTTGATTGCGCAGAAAGGAAAATATTATCAGTTGTATAATGGGTGATATAGCGTGACGCGAAAAATAAGAGGTAAAGCTGGAAATGAGTGGCTTTACCTCTTATTTTTGTGCAGGTGTTTTAAGGCGGACGCATTCGGACAAGTGTTATTCCCCGCAGGCCGGCCAGGCGCTGCGGGGAACTGGTTGTAACTATAAATGTAGTTATGCTGTTTCTTTTTGGGGTAGCTGTGCGAGGATGATGGCGGCGAACATTACCACGCAGCCGATGATCTCGCGGGTGCTTAATTTCTGGCCAAGGATGATCCAGCCTGCGAGGACAGAGATGCAGGACTCCAGGCTGAGGATCAGGGAGGCTACAGTTGGGTTCATATTTTTCTGGCCAACGATCTGAAGGGTGTAGGCCACGCCGCAGGACATGACGCCAGCGTAGAGGATGGCACCCCAGGCACCGTGAAAGGCGGAAAGCTGGGGATGTTCCAGGATGACTGCCGGGATCGCAGTGAGGAGTCCGCAGACAAGGAACTGGATACAGGACATTTTCACGCCATCTACTTTAGGAGAAAAGTAGTCAATGACCAGAATGTGCAGGGAAAACAGAACTGCACAGATCAGGACCAGAATGTCTCCTCTGCCGATGGAGAAGCCGTCGGTGATGCAAAGCAGGTAGAGACCGATCAGTGCCATTACAACGGCAACCCAGATAAAGGGACTGCACTTCTTTTTCATGAAAAGCCCAAGGATTGGGACGATGATGATGTAGCAGGCAGTAAGGAAACCTGCTTTTCCAACAGAGGTATACTGAATGCCGAGCTGCTGGAAGTTGGAGGCAAGGCAGAGGCAGATACCGCAGGCGATGCTGCCAAGGATTAAGGTTTTGTTGCGGGTGAAAAGGTTTCCGGAAGGCGCGGGACTGGCAGTTTTGGCTGAACCAGCTGTGCTTTGGGAAGAAGAATTGACGGTATTAGCTTCCTGCGCTTGGAGTGTACCTTCTATGGAAGTGGAAGAACTCTGCGGATTTATCTTATCCAGCAGAAAAATAACCGGAATTAGCACCAGGGAACCGATGATACTTCTGGTGGCATTGAATGTAAACGGTCCGACTGCGTCGCCGCCTTCACTCTGTGCTACAAAAGCGATTCCCCAGATGGCCGCAGTCAGCAGGAGAATCAGCGAATTTTTTAATGGTATCTGTTGTTTTTTCATAATAAAATATCCCCTCGTAAAATTGCTGTTTGGCGAAATAAAGTTCCAGCTAGTACACAGCATTAGTCGCAGTTAGCGATTAGTTCATCGGAGCGTTGCGTCGGTGAGTGAGCAATCCCCATTGTACGGATGCGTCCGCCTTGAACCAACTTTTATCTGGCTCAACAGGCAAGCCTGCTGAGCGTATTTGTTTTGAAAATATGTTATCGTTCCATCATACTAATAGATTCAATTCCCACACTACCGCCTCGGACCACTTCGATGCGGCTGAATTCTTCTTTGATCAGTTTGACTACGGCGTCGTTCTTGGTCGCAGTCTGGACGAATTCCAGAAGCAGGCTGTCTTTGCCATAATCAATGACTCTGGCCTTAAATGTCTCTGCAATCTGGAACAGCTCCACTTTATCCTCGGAAGAGCAGTTGAATACTTTGATATAAAGAATTTCTTTCATACGAACGAACATGTTGGTGAAGTCAATAACCTTGATTACTTCCACCATGCGGTTCAGCTGTTTCTTGATCTGTTCGAAAGTCTCATCGTCGCTTACAGTACCGATGGTCATTCGGGAAACGGTAGGATCCTCTGTGGTACCTACGGTAAGGCTGTCCAGGTTATAGCTTTTGCCGGAAAAAAGTCCGGAAATCTTGGACAGAACACCTACCTGGTTCTCTACATAGAGGGAAATCCATCTTTTTTTCATGCCTTTATCTGCCATGGGATAAACCTCCTGATAATTAACAATCCATAATCAAATCTTCCAGTGTTCCGCCTGGTTTTACCATAGGATAAACCATCTCCTCAGGATCAATGATGAATTCGATCAGAGTAGGAACTTTGGTGTTTTTCTTAGCTTCTTCAAATGCTGCGGCAACTTCGTCTTTATTGAAGACACGGATTCCCTTGGCACCGTAGCTTTCTGCCAGTTTCACGAAATCTGGTGTATATTTCGGGTATTCTTCCCCATTTGTACGGCGGGAAAGGGCACCGGAGCGAAGGTTGGTCATGCTGTAGCGTTTGCCGTAGAAAAGCTTCTGCCACTGGCGCACCATGCCAAGATATTCGTTGTTAAATACGCAAAGGATCAGAGGCAGCTCTTCCAGAACCGCTGTAGCAAATTCCTGGATGTTCATCTGCATGCCGCCGTCACCGGAGATTACGATAACCGGCTTGTCCGGGTTGCCAATCTTGGCACCTACACCGCCAGGGAAACCGTAGCCCATAGTGCCAAGTCCGCCGGACATAACAAGCTGTTTGCCAGGGGTGATCTCAGCATACTGGGAAACCAGCATCTGGTGCTGGCCAACGTCTGTGACAATGATCGCTTCGTCGAACTGGTGATTGATCTCATTGATGATGTCAACAGGACTTAAACGGTCATTCGGACGCATTGCAAGAGGATGCTCCTGTTTCCAGCCATTGATTTCATTGATCCATTTTTTGCTGGTGTAGTCAGATACATATTCGGACATTTTTGTGAGTGCATCTTTCGCATCTGCAACAATGGGAATATCTACCTGGATATTTCGGGAAATGGAAGCGGTATCAATGTCAATGTGGATGATCTGGGCATGTGGGGCGAACTCATGAAGCTTGCCTGTGATTCGGTCATTGAAACGGGTACCGATGGAGAAAAGCACATCACAGTTACTGACTGCCATATTCGCTGCATATGCACCATGCATACCAAGGTTGCCGATGAAAAGGGGATGGTTGGTAGGAATTGCACCACGTCCCATAACGGTAGTTACTACCGGAACTCCGGTCTTTTCGACTACTTCCTGGAAAACCTTATTGGCACGGGAAATATTGATTCCGCCGCCGGCAAGGAAAAGCGGTTTCTTTGCCTTGGAAAGTGTTTTGATGGCACGTTTCAGCTGACCAATATGGACGCTGGTGTTCGGCTTATAGCCGCGGATGTTTACGCTCTTCGGATATTCCGGGCTTCCAAGCTCTGCCATAACGTCTTTGGGCAGGTCGATCAGGACCGGACCTGGGCGGCCGGTGCGTGCAATATAGAAAGCTTCTTTAATAATACGTCCAAGATCCTCGCGGTTGCGTACGGTGACGCCGTATTTTGTGATACTGCGGGTGATTCCTACAATATCAACCTCCTGGAAGGCGTCATTTCCAATGAGATGACGTGCTACCTGTCCGGTAAAGCATACAAGGGGAACACTGTCGTAGTTGGCTGTGGCAAGACCTGTAACCAGGTTTGTGGCACCAGGGCCGCTTGTAACAAGACATACGCCAACCTTGCCTGTGGTACGTGCATAAGCGTCAGCTGCGTGAACCAGTGCCTGCTCGTGGCGGGGAAGGATTACAGTAATGTCGTCCTGTTTGTATAATTCATCGCTGATATCAATGGTACATGCTCCGGGATAACCGAAAACGTACTCCACACCTTCTTCTTTCAGTGCTTTTACCAGCAGCTTATTGCCTGATATCTGTTTCATTTAGTGAAGCTACCTCCTTTTTGCCGGAGAAAAAACCGGCAATATAGTTATAAAAAAATCTCCAAGCGTCGTAAGCTTAGAGGAAACGATATTTAATCAATATTATAACGTTAATGTGACGAAGTGTCAACAAAGGGCAGGGAAATTGTGCGGGAATCTGGGGAAATAAAAACAGGATGAAAGTAGAAGGAAAGAGCTGGGCTGTTGAAAATTTGAGGAGAAAGAGAACCAAATACAGGTGTTCAGAAAAAGTGAAAAAGCTGTCCACAAAAATGTCCACAGTTGAAAGAGAGGGAAAATACTTTATAATAGAAAGGTATTCCGTAAACGGAAGAAGCAACGTGATAAATGGGAGGAATTTGAGCTGCTGTATGGCTCGAGAACAGTAACTCATTGGAAAATTCTGCATAGAATGCCGCCGACAGGACACTGAGACCGCAGCACCTGTCAGGCGGTGTTTTTGTTATTCAACAGTTACGATTCGTCAATCAACTCCTGTACCATGCGCGCCGCGTCTTCATATGGATAAATATGTCCATGATCCAGGCTTTCCATATAATCCAGAAATGCCTCCAGAAGACTTGGCTCATTAAAGGTAAGACAAAGGATCTGCCCGCGGATATCCTTAAAAAGCAGAAATCCCATTGTCCGGTTTGCCACCAGATGAAGATTTTCTGTGAGTTGGCTGAGGGGATATTTCAAAAGCCTGTAAACGCCGGTTTTACAATAAGGAATCATTTTAGCCAGGATCTGCTTTCCCTCCGAAGGAGTAAGCGGACGGTAGACCTCTTCCGGGATTTCGTGTACCCGGCCGGAAGAGAGAAACTGCCGGAGCCCTGGGATGGTAAAATAAATAACGATCTTTTCTGAAGAAAGTAATTCCCGGTTGTCAGCAAGCAAAGCAGAAGACTGGCGGATAAAAATGTCTCTGTCCGGAAGCTGTGGATAAACGGCTTTTTCCAGAAGTTTATCATCAATGAGCGGAGTGATACAGGCTTCCGGCTGCAGGATATAAGAGGGATTGGTGCGGTACATCTGCTGCAGGGAGCCATCCATGGGGAGATAGTTGATCACATGGAACAAAGGCTTGCAAAGCAGCTGGTAGGAAAGGTACAGGTCCTGAAGAAGCCGCAGATGTTCGGCACCTTTATATAGGAAGCCTTTCTGATAATCCGCTGTACATACCAGCGCATATTCGGAGGTAATGATCATACAGGGAAAGCCGTTGAAATTTTCGTAATGGGCGACTATGTCATCATAAAAATAATAAGGTCTGTAATCCATATCCGTAAAGAAAAGAGGCAGCATGGTTTCCAGGCAATTCAGATTATATAGCTGGCGCTGGGGTGTAAGCTGTCCGGTTTTGCTAAAGCAGATCAGATGCTCAATGGTAAGGGTTCCCTTTAAACGAAGGCTGGAAAGGGTGCTGAAAAGGAAGGGGCAGTCCGGCTGGATCAGAAGCTGAACCGATCCTTTTTCCCTGGCAGCTTCCATGAGAAGGATACTGTGTGAATAATAGTCCATTTCGGTCCGTGAAAAAATGGGAATGCAGGCTGTTTCCGCAGAAGGAAGTTCTGGAGAAAACGTGGCCTTATGAAAAAGAAACTGTATACTTTCCGAAGTTATATGGCTGGGAAAACGATTGAGAAATTTTTCCACGCTTTTGCGCCTGTAGTAGACAGACGGTCCAAGACGGGTGAGATCATAGGCATCCTGGAGCTTGGCAAATTCAGCTGGTGCTAATTGCAGATATTCTGCCAGCTTATAGAAAACTTCCTGGGACGGGGGATTGCGTTTCCCGCTGATGATCCGGTAAAGCATGGAGCGGTCCATCTGACAGGCAGCTGCCAGGGAGTAAATTTTGATATCTTTTTCCTTGATATAGTGGTTTAACAGGTCTGAAAATACGGACATGATCGGCTGTTTGCCTCCTTTTTAGTGTGAAATTTATTTTAGCAGATGAGGGTGGAAAAAGAAAGGGATAACTGGTCAAAAAGTGGAATTTGTGGTAAGATATGTAGAACAAAGTGTTGGAAAAGAATAAAGGGAAAGGAAGCGACAGGAAAATAGTGGAACTGAATAAGGAGAATATGAAAAAGATACGGTGGCTGATTGCATTTGCAGTGATCCTGTATGTTGGCGTGCAGCATCTTGACGTTGTACTGAAGTATGTGAAAGTTTTGTGGGGGCTGCTCCTTCCATTTGTAATTGGCGGTGCAATGGCCTTTGTGCTGAATGTTCCAATGGCATTTATTGAGCGCCATCTTTTTGGAAAAGCCAGAGAAAAAGAAGGAAAGGCTGGAAAAGCTGCCAATCGTCTTGCAAGGCCGGTAAGCCTGGTATTGTCGATCGTACTGGTTGTGCTGGTGGTTTTGGTCGTGGTATTGGTTGTGGCGCCAGAACTTGGCAGAACCCTGGTCAGCGTTGTGAAAAAGGTGGAAGAGGACATTCCATTTTTGCAGAAATGGCTGACCGATACCTTCCAGAGCGATTCTGAAGTTGTGAAGTGGGCTTCTACCATCGAAATCGATCCCCAGAAGATTATTGATTCCATTATAAGTGTTTTGAAAAATGGAGCCGATAATCTGGTATCTTCTACCATCACAGTGACCATGGGACTGGTAAGCATGGCAGTGAATTTTGCAATTGGCTTTGTGTTTGCCTGCTATGTGCTTTTGCAGAAGGAGAGACTGGGAAAACAGGTTTTAAAAGCGGCTTATGCTATTTTACCGGTGAAAACTGTGGAATATCTGGGACATGTGTGCACCCTGGCAAGTAAGGTATTTGCAAGCTTTATTACGGGACAGTGCATTGAGGCGGTGATCCTGGGAAGCATGTTCTTTGTGTCTATGACAATTGGAAGATTTCCGTATGCAATGCTGATCGGTGTGCTGATCAGCTTTACAGCGCTGATTCCGGTGTTTGGCGGTATTATCGGGTGCTGGGTGGGCTTTTTCCTGATTCTGATGGTAAGCCCTTTGAAGGCGTTCGCGTTCCTGGCCCTGTTTGTGATCCTGCAGCAGATCGAGGGAAATCTGATCTATCCTCATGTGGTTGGAAACTCTGTGGGCCTGCCTGCAATCTGGGTGCTGGTTGCGGTAACCCTTGGCGGAAATCTCATGGGAATTGTGGGAATGCTGATTTTCATTCCGCTGGTGTCTGTTCTGTATACACTTTTTAGGGAATGGGTGTATGAGCGGCTGGATAAGAAAAAGGTAAAGATTAGTTGAGCAGGGAAGAGAAACTTGCCAGGTACATTTTGTCCTATAACTCAAAAAATATCTCCGGGAGAATTTTAAACTCACGGAGATATTTTTTATCATATTTTATTTTTTATGAAGATCAGTCGTTGGTCTGTTTCTGGCTTTCTACTTCTGCAAGCTTCATTGCACGAACCTTCAGTGGCAGACCGAACAGAGTGATGAATCCGTCTGCGTCGTGGTGATCATACATATCACCTGTTGTGAAGGAAGCAAGAGACTCATTGTAAAGGCTGTATGGAGAAGTTGTTCCGGCTTTGATGATGTTTCCTTTGTAAAGCTTGAATTTAACTTCACCAGTTACATATTTCTGGGTGGACTCTACAAATGCCTGGATTGCCTCGCGAAGTGGTGTGAACCATTTTCCTTCGTAAACAACCTGTGCAAGCTGGCTGCCAAGTTTCTTCTTGGTTTCAAGTGTCTCACGGTCAAGGATCAGCTCCTCAAGCTGCTCGTGTGCTGCCGTAAGGATTGTTCCGCCAGGAGTCTCGTAAACACCACGGGATTTCATACCTACAACACGGTTCTCAACGATATCAATGATACCGATTCCGTTCTCGCCGCCAAGTTTGTTCAGTTCGGTGATGATCTCGGAAACCTTCATTGCTTTTCCGTTTAAGGTTTTCGGAACACCAGCTTCAAATGTCATGGTAACTTCAGTCTCTTTATCTGGTGCTTTCTCAGGTGTTACGCTGAGAACTAACATATCGTCATAGTTCGGAGCCTGTGCCGGATCCTCAAGCTCAAGTCCCTCATGGCTGATGTGCCACAGGTTACGGTCACGGCTGTAGCTGTGCTTTGCATCAAATGGAAGGTTGATTCCATGAGCCTGGCAGAATGCGATCTCGTCTTCACGGGACTGCATGGTCCAGACGTCTGTCATACGCCATGGAGCGATGATCTTAATGTCTGGTGCAAGAGCTTTGATTCCAAGCTCGAAACGGATCTGGTCATTTCCTTTACCAGTAGCACCGTGGCAGATTGCAACTGCGTTCTCTTTTCTTGCAATCTCAACCAGCTTCTTAGCGATAGCAGGACGAGCCATGGAGGTACCAAGAAGGTATTTGTGCTCATATACAGCGCCTGCCTCAACGCATGGCATAATGTAGTTGTCGCAGAAATCATCTACGATATCTTCAATATATAATTTGGAAGCACCGGAAAGTTTGGCTCTCTCCTCAAGACCATCCAGCTCATTTCCTTGTCCGCAGTTTACACAGCAGCAAACTACTTCGTAATCAAATGTTTCTTTCAGCCACGGAATCAGTGCTGTGGTATCAAGTCCGCCTGAATATGCAAGTACAACTTTTTCTTTCATAATATTTACCTCTTTTCTTTTATCCCTCTGAAACAGATAGGGTTATAAATCGTATTAAATTTTGAATAAATATTCATTGTGAAAACGGCGCTTACATGTCGTTTGCCGTTCACAAGGAATAATATACAACAATACTCATAAATATGCAATAGGGAATTTGAGAAAATTTTAAAAATTATTTGCATAAAAATACATCATTTAATAGGTAAATACGCGATAAAATGCACAAAAAAGTTGTAAACGACAGAAAAATAAGGAAAAAATCACTATTGCATAATATGCAAAGAAGATGTATAATCTGAACATAATTATTCGCAGGTGTTTTTTTCGTGGTCTTTTTTACCCGGAAGGATTGCCCAGGATATGAAGATACGGAGGTTGAAAAAATGATTAAAGCTGGAATTATCGGTGCAACCGGTTATGCAGGAAACGAGATCGTGCGTCTCCTTCTTGGACATAAAGATGTGGAAGTAGCATGGTTTGGTTCCCGAAGCTACATTGATAAAAAATATGCAGGAATCTATCAGAACTTTTTTAAACTGGTAGATGCCAAATGTATGGATGATAATATGGAAGCGCTTGCTGATGAGGTAGATGTAATTTTCACTGCAACTCCTCAGGGACTGTGTGCTTCTCTTGTAAATGAAGGAATTCTTTCCAGAGCCAAGGTGATTGACTTAAGTGCAGACTTCCGTATTAAAGATGTGAAGAAATACGAAAAATGGTATGGAATCGAGCATAAATCCCCGCAGTTTATTGACGAGGCGGTCTATGGACTGTGTGAGATCAACCGTGAGGATATTAAGAAGGCACGCCTGATTGCCAATCCGGGATGCTATCCTACCTGTTCTACACTGTCTATTTACCCTCTTTTAAAGGCTGGTATGATCGATCCAAATACCATCATTATTGATGCAAAATCCGGTACAACAGGTGCTGGAAGAGGTGCTAAGGTTGACAATCTCTACTGCGAAGTAAATGAGAATATTAAGGCGTATGGCGTTGCCACACACAGACATACTCCGGAGATCGAGGACCAGTTAGGATATGCCTGCGGACAGGAAGTAACCATTAATTTTACCCCACATCTTGTTCCAATGAACAGAGGTATTCTGGTTACTGCGTATGCTTCTCTGACCAAAGATGTGACATACGAAGAGGTAAAAGCAGCGTACGATGCATGCTATGAGAATGAAACCTTCGTACGGGTTCTTGACAAGGATGTATGCCCGCAGACCAAGTGGGTAGAGGGCAGCAACTACGTGGATGTGAACTTCAAGATCGATCCAAGAACCCATAGGATCATCATGATGGGTGCCATCGATAATCTGGTAAAAGGTGCAGCTGGACAGGCTGTTCAGAATATGAACCTGATGTTTGGATTTGACGAGGCAGAGGGCTTATTACAGGTTCCTATGTATCCGTAAAAGGTGAGAATGGAAAACGGTTCTGAGACTATTTTCAGGGCAGATTTACCTTATAAAATGAACATATGATTTGCCTGACAGGGCAAAGGAGGAGTATAGATATGGAGATCATTACAGGTGGTGTTACCGCTGCAAAAGGCTTTAAAGCAGCAGCAACAGCAGCAGAAATTAAATACAAAGGCCGTACAGATATGGCTATGGTTTACAGCGAAGTTCCCTGTGTGGCAGCAGGTACCTTTACCACAAATGTGGTGAAGGCAGCTCCTGTAAAATGGGACCAGGATGTGGTTTATAATCACTCATCTGCACAGGCTGTGATCTGCAACAGCGGTATTGCAAATGCATGTACCGGAGCAGAAGGATATGGCTATTGCAAGGCAACTGCAGATGCCGCTTCTGAGATTCTTGGAATCCCGGCAGACAGTGTGTTAGTGGCTTCTACAGGTGTTATTGGAATGCAGATCCCGATCGACAGAATTGTAAATGGTGTGAAGGCTATGGCGCCGAAGCTGGACGGCTCTTTGGACGCTGGAACAGAGGCTGCCAAGGCAATCATGACCACAGATACAGTGAAAAAAGAGGTGGCTGTACAGATCGAGATTGGCGGAAAAACAGTTACGGTAGGCGGTATGTGCAAGGGTTCCGGAATGATCCATCCCAACATGTGTACCATGCTTGGATTTGTTACAACAGACGCAGCAATCTCCAAAGAAATGCTTCAGAAGGCATTGAGTGCAAACATCAAAGATACCTTTAATATGGTTTCGGTTGATGGAGATACCTCCACAAATGATACTGTTCTGCTCCTTGCAAATGGCATGGCAGGCAACCCTGAAATCACAGAAGAGGGCGCTGATTTTGATAAATTTATGGAGGCTTTGAACTATATTAATACCTGTTTGTCAAAGAAAATTGCAGGTGACGGAGAGGGTGCAACTGCACTTTTTGAAGTGAAGATTGTGGGCGCTAAGACAAAAGAAGATGCGGTTACACTTAGCAAATCCGTAGTCACTTCTTCCCTTACAAAAGCTGCGATTTACGGTCATGATGCAAACTGGGGACGAATTTTGTGCGCTATGGGATACTCCGGAGTGCAGTTTGATCCGGAAAAGGTTGACCTGTATTTTGAGAGCCGCGCAGGAAAATTAAAGATCATTGAGAACGGTGTTTCCACTGGATATGACGAAGCAGAGGCAACCAAAATCCTGTCTGAAGACGAGGTAACCGCTATTGCGGATGTGAAGATGGGTGACGCGAAAGCAACTGCATGGGGCTGTGATCTTACTTATGATTATGTAAAAATTAATGCGGATTACCGCTCCTGATGTGGATACTCGGGGGAGTAATTGCCGGGCAAGTTTTGGCAGAGTGAGGAAATGTGAAAGAAAGGTAAGAGAAAAATGGTAAATCAGAAATATCTTGACAAGGCAGAGGTGTTGATTGAGGCACTTCCTTATATACAGCGTTTTAACCGTAAGATCGTCGTTATCAAATATGGCGGAAGCGCTATGCTGGATGAAGAACTGAAGGCAAATGTAATTAAGGACGCAGTTCTTCTGAAACTGGTTGGTTTCAAGCCGATCATTGTGCATGGAGGCGGCAAGGAAATCAGCAAATGGGTTGGAAAGGTTGGCATGGAAGCCAAGTTTATCAATGGCCTTCGTGTAACAGATGCCCAGACAATGGAAATCGCAGAGATGGTTCTTGCAAGGGTAAACAAAGAACTGGTTACCCATGTGGAATCTCTTGGTGTACAGGCTGTTGGTATCAGCGGAAAAGATGGCGGACTCTTAAAATGCAAGAAGAAATATTCAAACGGAGAGGATATTGGATTTGTTGGTGATATTACAGAAGTAAACCCGAAAATCCTTTATGATCTGCTGGAAAAAGATTTTCTTCCGATCGTTTTCCCAATCGGATTTGATGATAATTATGACAGCTATAACATCAATGCAGACGATGCGGCATGCGCAATTGCAGAAGCGGTACATGCTGAGAAGCTGGCATTCCTTTCCGATATTGAAGGCGTTTACAAGGACAAAGATGATCCGTCATCTCTGATTTCAGAGCTCCATATTCAGGAAGCGCGGAAGCTGATCGAGGATGGATATGTTGGCGGAGGAATGATTCCGAAGCTGAACAACTGTATTGAAGCAATTGAGCATGGCGTTAACAGAGTGCATATTCTGGATGGAAGAATCCCGCACAGTCTGTTGTTGGAAATCTTCACAAACAAAGGTATTGGTACTGCTATTTTAAGAGAGGACGGAGAGAAATATTACCATGAACATGAATAATCAGATGGAAGAATTTGAAGCAAGTGTGCTTCATACATATAATCGTTTTCCTGTTGTTTTTGAGCGTGGAGAGGGCGTACATCTTTATGATTCTGAAGGTGCCAAGTACCTGGATTTTGCAGCTGGAATCGCTGTAAATTCACTTGGATATCATTATCCGGGATACGATGAAGCACTGAAAGAGCAGATTGACAAGCTGACTCATATTTCCAATTTGTATTATAATGAGCCGACTATTGAGGCTGGTGCTAAGCTGATAAATGCAAGCCGCATGGACAAAGCTTTCTTTACAAACAGCGGTACAGAGGCTATTGAAGGTGCTTTAAAGGCTGCAAAAAAATACGCTTACGAGCGTGACGGACATGCAGATCATGAGATCATTGCCATGAATCATTCCTTCCATGGAAGATCAATCGGAGCACTTTCGGTTACAGGAAATGCACATTATCGTGAGCCTTTTGAGCCCCTTATGGGTGGTGTAAAGTTTGCTGATTTTAACGATCTGGAGAGCGTAAAAGCCCAGGTTACAGATAAAACTTGTGCCATTATTATGGAAACGGTACAGGGAGAAGGCGGTATTTATCCGGCTACAAGAGAGTTCTTGGAGGGCGTTCGTGCCCTGTGTGATGAGAAGGATATTCTTCTCATTCTGGATGAGATCCAGTGTGGAATGGGACGTTCCGGATACTATTTTGCATGGCAGGCATACGGTGTTCAGCCAGATATTATGACCTGCGCAAAAGCACTTGGATGCGGTGTTCCGGTAGGTGCTTTTGTATTGAATAAGAAGGTTGCACAGGCTTCCCTGAAGCCAGGAGATCACGGTACAACCTATGGCGGAAACCCATTTGTATGTGCTGCAGTAAGCAAGGTTTTTGATATTTATGAGAAGGATATGATCCTCACTCATGTACAGGAATTAACACCATATCTTGAGAAAAAACTGGATGAACTTGTAGAGAAACATGAGTGTGCTGTTGCAAGAAGAGGTATGGGATTTATGCAGGGAATTGTCATTGCAGGACGTCCTGTAGGAGAAGTTGTTAAGAAAGCTCTGGAGAAGAAACTGCTGGTTATTTCAGCTGGAAGTGACGTGCTTCGTATTGTACCTCCGCTTGTGATCACGAAGGCAGATATTGATGAAATGGCAGAGATTCTGGATGAGTGTCTGGCGTAAATAAGAGCTGATTTTTAGCCTTAAAAGAGAATAAAAATGCTAGAAAAAGGTATCTCAAAGTTGAATTTGAGGTACCTTTTTCTAGCGTTTAAGCTCCGTATATGGAGCCTTGATGTTTAGAATTTTGGGTGATTTTATTCTTCTGCGAAGTCAAATTCGTCTTTGAATTTCTCTTTGAAGATATCGAAAACTGCGGTGAGAATATCATCGTCATCAACGAAAACATAGCTTTCGTTTTCCTCAGTTCCATCATCCTCTACCTGAAGGATCAGCACTTCCTCATCCTCGTTCTCGTCTTCACCTTCCACGTCCTCAATAGGTGGGAGAAGAACTGCGTAGCGCTTGCCTTCGTACTCAACAAGATCCAGAAATTCGAAATCCATGTCTTCGCCGTTCTCATCTGTGAGTGTGATGATCTCAATTTCTTCTTCGCCTGCTGTTGTGATGTTCTTTTCGTCTGCCATTGTTGGTCTCCTTTCATTTTTGACACGCCAGCCCGGGTGCCATATTTGTTGAAAATATTATAGCAATTGTGGGAGCTGTTGAATAGATGGAAAATATAGAAAATTTCAGAAATCTTTTTGCAGATTGCCATATAAGATCGGGTGCATGGTTCTATGAATATGATTTTGGGAAAATGCTGAAAAATGTGTTGACAAGTAAAGTTGTCAATGATACAATATGAACATCAAGAAATGACAAATAAACTTGTCATAATGACAAAAAAATAAGTCATTTTAGGAAAACAATTGAATATACTACGAAAGAGAAAGAAAGGAGCCTTTGAAATGGCGCTGGAGAATCGGTTGAAGGAATATCGTGCCAGGCTTGGGATCAATCAGGCTGACATGGGGAAGCTGGCAGGGGTATCCAGGCAGACGATCAGCCTGATCGAGAGGGGAGACTATTCACCATCAGTGACGCTGGCTTTGAAGCTTGCGAAGATCTGCCAGGTGACAGTGGAAGATATTTTTACTTATACGGAGGATGGAGAAGATGAATAAGGGAAAATCTGACAAGAAGAAAATGAATTCGTATCTAAAGATGATACTGCTTATGGCAGCTGGCGGTGTTGTTGGCGGTATTTTTGGTTTTGTTACAGCGTGGAGTGGGGAGAATTTCATAGCGGCAATTGGACATGGGATGAATAGGTTCCTTTTCGCTATACGTGATCATGCATTGCTGTTAGAATGTATCTGCGGTGTGATTTGTATTATGATCTGTGAGATACATTTTGCGAAGATGAAGAGAATGGGGGCCCAGATGGAGGATGCAGAGGATGAAGAATATCATGAACTGCAGTATCATATTGAAGTATCCTCCAGCTGGGGTGTGATTGCAAGTACAGTGGGAACTGTTCTTATGATGCTGATCATTTCACCAGGATATTCCATGAAATATATTGAGAGCCAGAGTGATGGTGAGACATGGAGATTTTTAGCAGGAATAGTGGTGTTTTTGGGGATTGTCGGATATTTTAGTTTGTGGCAGGTCCGCTATATAAAGCTGATCCAGAAACTTTATCCGGAGAAGAAAGGGGATCCTACTTCTTTGAAATTTCAGGAACAGTGGCTTGCAAGCTGTGACGAAGCGGAGAAGGAAGAAATCTACCAGGCAAGCTATAAGACTTACCTGCTGACTGGAAAAGTACTTCCTGTCTGCACATTGGCAGCTATGCTGCTTCATATGGTGTGGAATACGGGGGTTCTTGCTATTATCATTCCTGCTTTCCTTTGGATCTTATCCTCTTCCAATTATTGCCGTTGCTGTGTAACCCAAAAGAGCAAAAAGCTTGCAAGGTGAATGAATCTTTGAAAAATACATATAATACTATTGTGGAGGTGCCAGAAGAGCACCTCCTTTTCTTCCAGGGAAAAGGAACATCTTTTGATAATCCAGCAGAATGTCAATCGGATCAGAGGAAGAAGTTGAAAGTATAGGAGAGCTTATGGAGGTATTATATGTGGGGATTTTTTGTGGCGCTGATATCAGGAGCATTGATGAGTATTCAGGGCGTTTTTAACACTGAAGTGACCAAGCAGACCAGCCTGTGGGTGTCAACCGGCTGGGTGCAGTTTTCCGCATTTCTGGTCTGTATCCTGGCGTGGATCTTTACAGGAAGGGACAGTATCGGGGCATTGTGGCAGGTGGAGAATAAATATACTTTGCTGGGCGGTGTGATCGGGGCATTTATTACCATAACGGTCATTCAGAGCATGGGAAGCCTGGAACCTGCAAGGGCTGCCATGCTGATCGTGATCTCCCAGCTGGCAGTTGCCTATATAATCGAATTGTTTGGGCTTTTTGGCGTGGAAAAGGTGGATTTTCAGTGGCGGAAACTGATCGGTATGGCGATTGCTATTGTAGGAATTGTCATATTTAAATGGGAGAAATAAGGCAAATAGATAAAAGTCTGATAAAAATTAGAAATGGTATTGTAAAAAATGTAAAGTTTCGTTAAAATAGATGAGGTAAAGCATGAGTAGTGGGAACCTGTGCATAAAGCGAAAGGGGAACCCACATGGAAATAAAAAAGAAATATAGATGTGGAAACTGGATTGTATTGCTTCTTTTCTGTACGGTGCTGGTACTGACAGGCTGTACGCGCCGGGAAGAGGTTTTTCTGGAAGAGATAACTTCGGAAGAGGACGAAGAAAAGTCAGAGGGCGAGGAAGCTGGGCTAGATGAGAGTGCAGAGAATTTAATTTCAAATGCGCCATCAGAAACGTTGGTTCCACAGAAAATATTTGTTGATGTATGCGGAGCCGTTGTGAATCCAGGTGTTTATGAGCTGGCTGAAGGGGCACGTATTTTCCAGGCTGTGGAAGCTGCTGGCGGTTATTTGCCAGAGGCAGCCATAAATTATCTGAACAGAGCCAGAAGCATCGGCGACGGGCAGCAGATTTATGTGCCCACTGAGGAAGAAGTAACAGAGAATCTGGAACTTGCCATGGCGAAGGTACCAGAAGCGCTGACTGACAGTGGGGATGCCGGGAATTTAGGTTCGAGAGAGATCCAGGGCAGTCAGGCGGGGAATTCTTCAGGAATTTTTTCAGGAGATACAGGAAGCTCTGGAGATGGCGCGGGTGGTGATTCCAGGATCGATCTGAATACTGCAGATGTGGGACAGCTCTCTACGTTAAGCGGAATCGGGCAGTCCAAAGCTGAAGCCATCATCGCATACAGAGAGGAACACGGAGGCTTTACTTCTATAGAAGAGATCATGAATGTAGAAGGTATCAAAGAAGGTACCTTTTCAAAAATAAAAGACAAGATATCAGCTGGATAAGGGAGATTCTTAAATGAGCAGGAAAGTTTTGGTAGTAGATGATGAGAAACTGATCGTAAAAGGAATCCGTTTCAGCCTGGAGCAGGATGGAATGGAAGTGGATTGTGCCTACGATGGCGAGGAAGCATTGGAGATGGCGAAGGAGAAGAAATATGATATCATCCTTCTGGATCTTATGCTGCCTAAGATGGATGGCTTCGAAGTGTGCCAGCAGATCAGGGAATTTTCAAATGTTCCTATTGTAATGCTGACAGCAAAAGGCGAGGACATGGATAAGATCCTTGGACTTGAGTATGGCGCAGACGATTATATCACCAAGCCATTTAATATTCTTGAGGTAAAAGCGAGAATTAAGGCAATCATGCGTCGTGCAGGCAGCAATCAGGAAGAAAAAGAGAAAGCCAAGACCATTGAGGCTGGTGATCTGAAGATGGACTGCGAGAGCCGCCGCGTGTTTATTGCTGGCAAGGAGATCAATCTCACTGCCAAAGAATTTGATGTGCTGGAGCTTCTGGTGTTTAATCCGAATAAAGTTTACAGCCGTGAGAACCTGCTTAATATTGTATGGGGATATGAGTATCCAGGTGATGTTCGTACTGTGGATGTACATATCCGTCGTTTACGTGAGAAAATTGAGGCGAATCCCAGTGAGCCGAAATATGTACACACCAAATGGGGTGTGGGATATTATTTCCAGGCCTAAGCCATGCCAGAGAAAAAGAAACCCAGCTTCCTAAAAAGTCTGCGTTTCCGTATTCTGATCATTCTGGTCATTCTGGGGATTGTACCAAGTGTCATTGTTGCTCATGTGATGGTGGCTGCCTATGAGAGCAAGGCTGTGGCTGTCCGTAAGCAGACTGTTGAAAAGCAGTGTGACATTTTGTGCAACCTGTTAATTAAAGAGAATTATATGAATGACTCCAGCTCGCAGAATGTAAACAGCAAGCTGGAGTTGTTGTCTAATGTATATGACGGAAGGATTCTGTTAGTTGACAGGGACTATAGGATTATCAAGGATACCTATGGCGTAGATGAAGGGAAAACATTGATCTCTACTATGGTGATCAAATGTTTCAAAGGCGAGGAAGCAAGCCGCTATAACAATAAAACACAGAAGATCGAAATGGCAATTCCTGTTAAAAGCCCGGAAGTAAAGCAGCTTCAGGGTGCCATGCTGATCAGCTTTTCTTCCAATGAGATCGCACAGAACATTCAGGAACTGGAGCAGAAGAGCATTCTGATCACAGGAATTATTATTGTTCTGGCTATCCTTTTGGGATATGTACTTTCTACAGTGCTTGTGAAACCATTTGCCCGTGTAACCAAGTCTATTGAAGATCTGACTGATGGTTACCAGAATGAGGAGATTTCTGTTCCGGATTATACAGAGACAGCGCTGATCACAGATGCATTTAATAAGATGCTTTCCAGGATGAAGATTCTGGACGAGTCCAGAAATGAGTTTGTTTCCAATGTGTCTCATGAGCTGAAAACTCCCCTTACGTCTATGAAAGTACTTGCGGACTCCCTGGTGGGACAGGAAGGGGTTCCCGAAGAACTGTATCAGGAGTTTATGGGGGACATTACTGCGGAAATCGACAGAGAAAACAAGATCATTACAGATCTTCTTTCACTTGTGAAAATGGATAAGAAGGCAGCAGATCTGAATGTGGAGCATATGAATATCAACCAGCTTCTGGAAGATATTTTAAAAAGACTTCGTCCTATTGCAGACAAGCGAAATATTGATCTGATCCTGGACAGTTTCCGTCCTGTGGAAGCAGATGTGGATGAAGTAAAGTTCACCCTTGCAGTGAGCAATTTAGTTGAAAATGGTATTAAATACAATGTTGATGATGGATGGGTTCGTGTAACCCTGGATGCTGACCATAAATATTTCTATGTGAAAGTTGCAGATTCCGGAATGGGCATTCCGGAAGATTCAATTGGAAGGATTTTTGAGCGTTTTTATCGTGTGGACAAATCCCATTCCAAGGAAATTGGCGGCACAGGTCTTGGCCTTGCGATTACCAGAAGTGCAGTAACCATGCACCATGGTACGATTCAGGTGGCCAGCAAGGAAGGGGAGGGAACTACCTTCACTGTCCGCATTCCATTATCATATATTCCGTAGGAGGTGCCAGATGAAGAAACTTTTAAGTACAGTGACGGCGCTGCTTCTGGTCATCAGCCTTCTTAGCGGATGCTCGGCGGAATCTCAGACAGAGAAGGCCGAGAGCGTCAGTAACCAGTATTATTTATATTATATAAACAAAGATGAGACGAAAGTTGTAAAAGTTCAGTACTATCCGGAGCAGGAAAGCGCTGAGTTTATGATCCAGGACTTTATGGGGATTCTGAACAGCCAGGAAGCAAATGGGGAAAATCAGGCTCTTCTGCCCTCTGGTGTCCAGCTTGTTACCTACCGGCTGAATGAATCCTTACTGGAGCTGGAGTTTAACAGTGATTACAGCAATATTTCGCGGACCAGAGAGATTCTGGTGCGTGCAGGTGTGGCAAGAACCTTTCTACAGATCCCGGGAGTTACCGGAGTGAAGATCTTTATAGGAAGCCAGGAGCTTACTGATTCCAAAGGACAGGCTGTGGGTGTGATCGACAGCAATACCTTCGTGGAAATGTGGGGCTCTGACAAGGATGCTTATCGTTATGATACCTTTACCCTTTATTTCACGGACAAGTCAGGAGAACATCTTGTGGCAGAGCAGAGAAACGTATATTACAAAAGAATTCTGCCAAGAGAAAGGGTTATCCTGGAGCAGCTGGCCAAGGGACCAATGGTAAAGGGACATTATCCCACTATTCCGCAGGATACAGATATTCTGGGAGTGGAAGTATCGGATAATATCTGTTATGTGAATTTCAGCTCAGCTTTTTCGGATTCCGGAGTTGATATTCCTGTGAATACCATGATCTACTCAGTTGTAAATTCTCTTTTGGATACGTCATCAGCAGATAAGGTACAGATTTCAATTGAGGGAAATACAGAAGCTACTTTAAGTGATGGAACATCTTTATATAATCTTTTTAACAAGAACACAGATCTGATCTTAACAGAAGATCAGGGCTAACAAGGAAAGGCGCATAAGATGACGCGAAGACCGCTGTGTCTGTTGTGTCTTGCACTGATGCTCTTTCTGTGTGCGGCTGACCGGGCAGGACTTCCCCTTATCCGGGGAAATCCTGTTCCGGAAAATACAGCTTCCTGGATTGAGAAACATCCGCAGGCATCTGTTTGCGGGGAAGTGTTACAGACCACAGAAAATGAATTTACACAATCTATTTATCTAAGCAATGCTTATCTAATCTATCAACCAAAGAA
Organism: Blautia sp. Sow4_E7; assembly: GCF_052116245.1. Lineage (NCBI taxonomy): Bacteria > Bacillati > Bacillota > Clostridia > Lachnospirales > Lachnospiraceae > Blautia > Blautia sp. Sow4_E7. The sequence continues at coordinate 86,626 of NZ_JBQKLL010000007.1, read as the reverse complement.
AAATCAGTCAGAGAAAAACCAATCGAAAAAAATATCCATCGAAAATGTAAAAGTATTTTTAAAGAAAAAAGTAGAAGTTCCAGTTGGAACTGTTGTTTTGGTGTCCGGAAAGCTGGAGAGAGTAGAAGAAAAGCGGAATCCGGGAGAATTTGACAGTCAGCAGTATTATGCCACCCAGCATATATTTTATTTTATGAAAAAAGCAGAAATATTGGAAAAATCGAAAAACTATTCGGTATACCGGCAGGGGATGAATCAGCTGCGGGAGTATTTGGGCAGTGTGTTGGAGAAAATTTCGGGAAAAGAATCTGGGATTTTTCAGGCAATCGTGCTTGGGGATAAAAGCAGCTTAGACAAAGGGGTAAAGCTTCGCTATCAGGTTTCAGGAATTGTACATGTGCTGGCGATCTCAGGCCTGCATATCAGTGTTGTGGGCATGGGGATTTATAATCTGTTAATGAAAACTGGAATGGGAATCTGGCCATCTGGTATTATTTCACTGTTTTTTCTGCTTCAATACGGAATCATGACAGGTGGAAGTGTGTCCACTATGCGTGCAGTCTGTATGTTTCTAATAGCAGTTGGGGCGAAAATAACCGGGCGGATTTATGATCTTCCTACTGCGCTGGCGGTTTCTGCAGTAATGATGGTAGGAGATTCTGGGGCGTATTTGTATAGCAGTGGATTTCTTTTGTCTTTTAGTGCAGTTGTGGGGGCGGGGGTGGTAGTTCCGGCTATAACCAGAAACGGAAAGGAGAAACTAGTACTGGCGTTAATTGCATCTCTGGGAGTTCAGCTGACTATGCTTCCAGTATCCCTGTATTTCTTCGGAGAGGTGTCCTTGATCGGAATATTTTTGAACCTGATCGTGCTGCCTACAGTAGGAATTTTATTGGGGAGCGGCGTACTGGGGGTTTTAGCTGGCTGCGCGAACTATAAGGTTGGAAGTGTTGTAATTTTACCAGGAAGAATACTGGCGAAAGTTTATGATGCGTTATGTAAACTGGCTGGCAACCTGCCGATAGGAACCTGGATCGCCGGTCAGCCCAGGCTGTGGCAGGTGGTGGTATATTATGTTCTTCTGGCAGGCGCAGTTGCAGTGCTTACATATAAAGATGCCGGAAAGGGAAAAACATTTCAGAAAAGAGAAGAAATACAGAATAAAAAGCCGCAAAATAAAAAAATATGGAATGAAAAAAAGCAAAACTCTAAATTGCAAAATCATCGTTTACGAAATAGAGCAATACATAGTGTGGGAAAGGAGAACGAAAGGAATAGATTTGAAATAAATCAGGCAGGTCGCAGGATAACAGCACTGGCAGTTATGGGCATAGCCCTGCTCATTCTGACCTGGCGTGGGCCAGAGCCTTTTTCCATCACATGCCTGGATGTAGGCCAGGGAGATGGGATTGTGCTGCGCACGCCAGAAGGGAATTGCTTCCTGGTGGATGGAGGGAGTACCAACAAATCGAGCGTAGGGCAGTACCAGATACTGCCCTACCTGAAAAATCAAGGAATTTCCCGGATTGATGGCATTTTTGTTTCCCATACAGATCAGGATCATATCAATGGAATACAGGAAATTTTGGAACTGACAACTATGAATCTTAATTCCGTGAAAATTGGATGCCTTTATCTTCCAAAATGGAAAAATCCTCCTGATGCCTGGCAGAAATTGGAGGCATTGGCAATGACTGCAGGGATTCCAGTAAGAAAGCTGGAGGCTGGAAACCAGTTGAAGGCAGGAAAACTGAGGTTGAATGTTTTAGCTCCTTTTCAAGAGGCATCAGGTTCGGATGTAAATGAAGATGGCATGGTAATACTGGCTGAATATGAGAAATTCCGAGGACTACTGACAGGAGATATTGGAGAAGAGACAGAGAAAAAGCTGATGGCACAGGGACTTTTGGAAGATGTGGATTTCTTGAAAGTTGGGCATCATGGCTCCCACTATTCAACCTGCCAGCAATTCCTTGATACTGTACGTCCGGAGTATGCTTTTATTTCCTGCTCAGCAGCCAATACCTATGGACATCCTTCGCCGGAAGTGGTGAAACGCCTGGAGGAAGCGGGCTGCCAGACTTGTTTTACCATGAAAAACGGGGCGGTAAGTGTCTGCTGGGAGAAGGGAGAAATTGCGGTTAAAAAATATATAGAAGGCTAATCAGCCCAAAATACACTTTTATAAAACACAAAAATGTGGTATGGTTTAAAGGAGCGTCAGGTGTGACGGTGAAGTCAGACTGATAAGAGTTGCTGATCGCAGGAAATGTTCCGCCAGGTGTTTTGGAGAAAGTCGTGGTCAGTAACGGATAAGAAGACAGGAGCGTACATTTTGAAGAATATCCAGGAAGATATAAAGTCGGGCAATTTTAAACAGGCCTATCTGTTGTATGGAGAGGAAGCCTATCTGAAACAACAGTATAAACATAAACTGGTACAGGCCTTGAACCCGGATGGCGATACCATGAATTTCAATCACTATGAGGGCAGAAACATCGATGTGAAAGAATTGATCGATCTGTGTGAAACTATGCCTTTTTTTTCAGAACGCAGAGTGATCCTTCTGGAAGATACCGGCTTTTTCAAGAACAAATGTGATGAGCTGGCTGATTATATGAAAGAATTGCCAGACTATCTCTGCCTTATTTTTGTAGAAAACGAAGTAGACAAAAGAAACCGTATGTATAAGGCGGTAAAAGCGGCTGGAAGGATCGGGGAGTTTGTAACCCAGGATGAGAAGACTTTAATGCGTTGGGCAGCAGGGCTTTTGAAACGAGAGGGAAAGATGATCACCCAGCGGGATATGGAGCTTCTTCTTACCATGACTGGTGTGGATATGGGAAATCTGCGAATGGAACTGGAAAAGCTGATTTCCTACACGGGAGACCGGGATGTGGTAACTGGGAAGGATATACAGGAGGTCTGCACCACACAGACACAGAATAAGATTTTTGACATGGTGCGTGCGGTAACGGAGAAGAATCAGAAACGGGCATTGGAACTTTATTATGATCTTCTTACTTTGAAGGAGCCGCCTATGAGAATCCTGTTTCTTCTGGCCAAGCAGTTCAGACAATTGCTTCTGGTGAAGGAGTATGCAGAGGAGGGGATTCCTCAGCCGGAGATGGCATCAAGACTTGGGGTACCGTCTTTTGTGGTGAGAAATGTGGCCGCCTGTGCCAGGTCTTACCGGATCAGTGAGCTGTGTCAGGCGGTAGCGGATTTTGTGGATGCAGAGGAAGCGGTGAAGACCGGAAGATTACAGGATGTGCTTAGCGTGGAACTGTTGATCGTGAAGTATAGTTCTGCAAGAGCGTAAGTGATAAAAACAGGCAGGTTAGCGGAAAGACACAGCAGGGAAATCTGTTGGTATGAAATGAAGTACTTTGATAAGCACAGAATTTCGGAGCATAGAAAAAAGGCAGTCGATGACGGTTCGACTGCCTTAATTTTCACTTATAAGCTTATAACTAAAAATTCAGATATCTATTAGCCAATGCTGTTAACGGCTTTGGATAAACGGGAAACTTTTCTAGCGCAGTTGTTTTTGTGATAAACACCTTTGGAAGTTGCTTTGCTGATTGTAGAGATAGCCTCTTTTAATGCAACCTCTGCTGCTGCCTTATCGTTGTTTGCTACTGCCTCGTCAACTTTTCTGATGGAAGTTTTAACAGCAGAACGGATGGATTTGTTTCTCGCAGCTTTTGTTCTGTTAACTAAAATTCTCTTTTTTGCAGATTTGATGTTAGCCAATTCGTACACCTCCAATTCGTGAGTGATAATTATTTTATTGCATCATAAGAACAGACACGGGCGTTCCTATGAACACGCTTATATAGTTTATAATAATTGCCTTAGATTGTCAATACATATTTTTACAAAAAATGGGGAGATTACATAGAAAGTATTACTGTGAACAGTGATATGGAAGGGCTTGTGAAAGGATGGAGGGAGCTGATATGCTTGGAACTTACAAAATCAGAACAGATCTGGCTGTAGAGGCAAGGGAGCGTTTTACAGAGGACAATGTGGAAGTTCGGGGAGTAGAGGTTCAGGAGGATTATAATGAGGAAAAAGATATCCGGACTACGGTGGTAAAGATAACCACTGAGAATGGAGCCAGGGCGATGGGGCGTCCCCAGGGCACATACATTACAATTGAATCTGAGGGACTTTCTGCGCCAGATGAAGATTATCACAGGGAGGTGTCTGAGGAACTTTCCAGACATTTGCGGCGTCTGATCGGTCTGGAAAAAGAAAAATCTGTGCTGGTTGTCGGCTTGGGAAACCAGGGGATTACGGCAGATTCCCTGGGACCGGAAGTAATCGGAAATCTTCATATGACACGCCATCTGATCCGGGAATATGGCCTGAAAAGCACTGAGAAAGAAACGCTTCATGCCATCAGTGGAATTATTCCGGGAGTGATGGGGCAGACGGGAATGGAGACCTCAGAAATTGTGGAAGGCATCGTGGAGATTACCAGACCTGATGTGGTGATCGCAGTAGATGCTCTGGCTGCAAGAAGTACCAGAAGACTGAACCGGACCATTCAGATCACAGATACCGGGATCACCCCAGGTTCGGGAGTTGGAAATCACAGAAATGGTCTTACGGAAGAAAATCTGAAAGTGAAGGTGATCGGGATCGGGGTGCCAACCGTGGTGGATGCGGCAACCATTGTTCATGACTCCATGGCACATTTGCTGGAGGCACTGGATGAGGCGGAGCAAAAGGAATTTCTGGAAGAAATGATCTCGCCCCATCTTCATGGCATGTTTGTGACGCCGAAGGATGTGGACGAGACCATAAAATATCTGAGCTTTACGATTTCAGAAGGATTAAATATGACGTTTGCGCAGGAGAGTTAAGTGAAAAGATGTCAGGTACGTAAGAAGAATCATTTTTCAAACAGACTCTAGTAATTTTTATTTGGAAGGAAATTTATCTGAATATAGATAACTGAGACAGAAGATAAACTCTTATACGAAGCAGAAATAAAAAAGAAACATATAGGGACGGGCTTTGTCATAGTATAACCTTAAAAGAGGTGATTTCGTGACAAAAGTCCAGAAAGCTTTCTGCGTGTTTCTTTGTCTGTGCTTTTTTGCGGTTCTGGCCATGCTGCCAGAGCCTTTTTCCCTGTGGGAAACTTTGCAGAATGTGTACAGGCAGTTTCCACTCTATTATTTTATAGAAGAGAAAGCGCAGGAAACCTGGCTGGAACTGGATGGGGAGACTCTGGCTGAGATTGGGAAGCGGAATGGGGAATATTTAGGAGAGCTGGCAGAGGCTGAGCGTAACTTGGAGGGGGAAAATAATAGAACAGAAGCAATTAATGAAAAGGAGGGGGGAGTAACGGAAGAAGAACGAGAGAAAAATCTGAATTCTTCAAGTAATGATAATTTCAATAACAAAGAAGACAAAATTATAACATCAGAGACTCAATCGGATAATGAAGAGCAGCCAACTTCAGAAACACAGCCTGCAAACACTCTCCCCCAATCCACAATCGTCCTCCCCCATCCCATCCTGGATCTGTCCAGGAACAAGCTGTCTGACTATGAGTATCTGATGAATAATTTTTACATTGTGGATGAGAACACCGATGCATCCGCCGTAAAAATAAATGCCTCGGAATTTCTGGCAGAGGATTTTTCCCTGAGCCATGGCCCGCTGGAACCGCAGATCCTTATTTATCACAGCCATTCCCAGGAGACCTTTTCCGATTCCAGGGAGGGGGAGGAAGAGGACTCCATTGTGGGCGTTGGAAATTATCTGACCAGTCTGCTGACGGAGAAATACGGCTACCAGGTGATCCATATAAAAGAAGCTTTTGATATGATGAGCGGGGAACTGGACAGGAATAAGGCCTACGATTATGCCGGGGATTATGTGGAAAAGGTTCTGGAAGAGAATCCGTCTGTGGAGGTGGTCATTGATCTGCACCGGGATGGAATCGACGAGGACAGGCGGCTGGTGACAGAAATCAATGGAAAGGAAACTGCTCAGATCCTGTTTTACAATGGACTCAGCTACACCAATACCCAGGGGCAGGTTTCCTATCTCCCAAATCCCTACATACAGGACAATCTGGCCTTTTCCTTTCAGCTGGAATACCAGGCTGCCTTATATTATCCTACTTTTTACAGAGGCATTTATCTGGCTGGCCTGCGCTACAATCTTCATTTGCGCAAAAGAGCCCTGCTTTTGGAAGCAGGCGCCCAGACCAACACTGTACAGGAAGTGAAAAATGCCATGGAACCCTTTGCGGATATTTTGAATCGGGTGCTAAAAGGCAGTGACAAACAGAATTAACCTGTGCTATAATCTTTTGATAGAGCAAAAAAGCATAGCATAACCAGAGGAGGAGTGTCTGGAATGACAGACCAGAGTAAAATTCGAAATTTTTGTATTATTGCACATATTGACCATGGTAAATCTACACTGGCCGACAGAATTATAGAGATGACAGGTCTTTTGACTGAGAGAGAAATGCAGGCCCAGGTTCTTGATAATATGGATCTGGAGAGAGAACGTGGAATTACGATTAAATCCCAGGCTGTCCGTACTGTATATCACGGAAAAGACGGAGAAGAGTATATCTTTAACCTGATCGACACACCTGGACACGTGGATTTCAACTATGAGGTTTCACGAAGCCTTGCAGCCTGTGACGGTGCCATCCTTGTTGTGGATGCGGCACAGGGAATTGAGGCACAGACGTTGGCAAATGTTTACATGGCGCTGGATCATGACCTTGAGGTCATTCCAGTAATTAATAAAGTAGACCTTCCAAGCGCTGAGCCGGAGCGTGTTATCAACGAGATCGAGGATGTGATCGGGCTTGAGGCTCAGGATGCACCGCAGATTTCCGCAAAAACCGGACTGAATGTAGACCAGGTTCTGGAACAGGTCGTTGCCAAGATCCCGGCACCTACAGGAGATGCGGATGCACCGCTGAAGGCACTTATTTTTGACTCCATTTATGATTCCTACAAAGGAGCTATTGTTTTCTGCCGTATGGTAGATGGAAAGGTGCGCAAAGGAACCACCATCCGCATGATGGCTACTGGATTTGTGGCAGAAGTTGTAGAAGTGGGATATTTTGGAGCCGGTCAGTTTATTCCATGTGAGGAGCTGACTGCCGGAATGGTTGGCTATATTACAGCCAGCATCAAGAACGTAAGAGATACCCGTGTGGGTGATACCATTACAGACAATAACCGCCCGTGTGAGGAGGCTTTGCCGGGATATAAGAAGGTAAATCCAATGGTTTACTGCGGACTTTACCCGGCTGACGGTGCGAAATATGGAGATCTCCGGGATGCTTTGGAGAAGCTGCAGTTAAACGATGCTTCTTTATTCTATGAGCCGGAGACATCTGTTGCCCTTGGATTTGGATTCCGCTGCGGTTTTCTTGGACTGCTCCATCTGGAAATCATTCAGGAGCGTCTGGAAAGAGAGTATGACCTGGATCTTGTTACTACAGCCCCCAGTGTTATTTACAAAGTCCATAAGACAAACGGGGAAGTGATCGATCTGACCAATCCTACTAACCTTCCAGATCCTTCCGAGATCGAATATATGGAAGAACCTATCGTAAATGCAGAGATCATGGTAACCACAGAATTTATCGGGGCTATTATGGATCTTTGCCAGGAGCGCCGCGGTCAGTACCTTGGCATGGAGTATATGGAAGAGACACGTGCCCTTCTGAAATATAAGCTTCCGCTGAACGAGATCATTTACGATTTCTTTGATGCCCTGAAATCCCGTTCCAGGGGATACGCTTCCCTGGATTATGAGCTTTGCGGATATGAGAGAAGTGAGCTTGTGAAGCTGGATATTCTGGTAAATAAAGAAGAGGTGGATGCCCTTTCCTTTATTGTACATGCGGATACTTCCTACGAGAGAGGCCGCAAGATGTGCGAGAAGCTGAAGGATGAGATCCCGCGTCAGCTGTTTGAGATCCCGATCCAGGCAGCAATCGGAAGCAAGATCATTGCAAGAGAGACGGTCAAGGCCATGCGTAAAGACGTTCTTGCTAAATGCTACGGCGGTGATATTTCCCGTAAGAAGAAGCTTCTGGAGAAACAGAAGGAAGGTAAGAAGAGAATGCGCCAGGTTGGAAATGTAGAGATTCCACAGAAGGCATTTATGAGCGTACTGAAACTGGATGAAAATTAATAGTGTCCGGAAATGACTGGTTGACATAAAATTCATGCCAGCCAGTATCTGACACGGAGGTATCAGATGAAAGCAAAAATACGTATTCTGATAAGAAGAATAAAGAGAAGTTTAAAAAAGAACCGTGAACAGTGGATCAAAGGCGGTATTCTGGCAGTGATCCTGCTGGTGATCGTGATTTTTGCAGGCAGCTGTGCATGCAGCAAAAAGACGGTGAAGGCACCGGATGCGGCCTCCCAGGGTGTGATGAAGATCACTCCCATTCCAAGTCCTACTCCAACCCCAGTGCCGCGCCAGGTAAGTAAGGATGCGGTTGCACAAAGCGGCAGCGTGACCATGGTAAACGAGTATCTGGTGCAGAAAGCAGAGGGAAAGACTTCTGGAAATGCTAAGACGGACAGTGTTTCTGCTGCACAGGATAACACATCAGATGGCACTTCTGATTCAGCAGATAGTGCAGAAGATACATCTGAAAGTGACAACAGCGACAGTTCTGAAGAATAAAGGGGAAAATCAGAATGGGAAGAAAGAAGAATGGTTTAGAACTGTATCTTCATATCCCGTTTTGCATAAAGAAATGTGATTATTGCGATTTCCTGTCAGGTCCTTCTACAAGGGCCGGGCAGGAATCTTATATTTATGCACTTTTACGGGAAATAGAGGCAGTTTCCAAGCTGGAAAAACGTCCGGTGGATACAGTGTTTATTGGCGGCGGGACGCCCTCTGTGCCGGAATGCGATGTGATGGAAAAACTTTTGCAGGGGTTACAGGAGAACTTTCGTTTTTCTCCGGATGCAGAGATTACCATTGAAGCAAATCCAGGGACACTGACACCGCAGAAACTGGCTCTTTACAGAAAATATGGAATCAACCGGATCAGCATCGGGCTACAGTCTCCAAAAGATGAAGAATTGAAAATGCTTGGAAGAATCCATAATTATGAGCAGTTTCTGGAGAGCTATCAGATGGCGAGAGCGGCAGGCTTTTCCAATCTGAATATTGATTTAATGTTTGCAATTCCGGGACAGAGCTATGAAGGCTGGATCGAAAATCTTCGAATGGTGGCAGAGCTTGGTCCGGAGCATATTTCCGCGTATAGCCTGATCGTGGAAGAGGGTACCCCTTTTTCCAGGAGAAAATTGGACCTGCCGGATGAAGATACGGAATACCGGATGTATGAGGACGTGGCGAAAGTTCTGGGAGAGTATGGCTATCACCAGTATGAGATTTCCAATTATGCAAAAGAAAACCGGGAATGCAGGCATAATGAAGGATACTGGCAGAGAAAGGATTATCTTGGGCTTGGGCTGGGAGCTGCTTCCCTGACTGGAAATGTGCGCTTTACTAATACTACGGATATGCAGGAATATCTGGAAAAAAGCGGTACTCCGGAGCTGATGAGGAAAGACCGGGAGTTTCTTACACAGGAAGATGAGATGGCAGAATTTATGTTTCTGGGGCTTAGGATGACAGATGGTGTGTCTAAAACAGAATTTCAGGAATATTTTGGGACTGCTGTTGAGAAGATATATGGGGAAGTGCTGGACAAATATAAGCGGCAGGGAATGCTGGTGGAAAAGGATGACAGGATTTTTTTATCCAGGACAGGGATTCTTGTGAGCAATGCAGTTATGGCAGATTTTTTGTTGTAAAAGAGTTTTTTGAGTTTATAAAAACACATTGACGAACACATGTTCTTGTGGTATTCTTGAAGAAAACATTAACTGGAAAACAGGTATAGATATAGAAAAGATACATGGAGGAACAGATGGCAGCAGAGAATAAGAAACAGTTTATCAGAATAAGAGGGGCCAATGAGAATAACCTGAAGAATCTCAGCGTGGATATTCCAAGGGATAAGTTCGTGGTGCTTACCGGACTGAGCGGTTCTGGCAAGTCCTCACTGGCATTTGATACCATTTATGCAGAGGGACAGAGAAGATATATGGAGTCTCTTTCTTCTTATGCCAGACAGTTCCTTGGACAGATGGAGAAACCGGATGTGGAGAGCATTGAGGGACTTCCCCCTGCTATTTCCATTGATCAGAAGTCTACGAACCGTAATCCGCGGTCTACAGTGGGAACTGTGACGGAGATTTACGATTATTTCCGTCTTTTATATGCCCGTGTGGGGATTCCTCACTGCCCCAAGTGCGGGAAGGTGATCGCTAAGCAGACGGTTGACCAGATGGTAGATCAGATCATGGAACTGCCTGAGAGAACGAAGATACAGCTTCTTGCTCCAGTGGTGCGGGGACGTAAGGGTACCCATGCAAAATTGCTGGATCAGGCCAGACGCAGCGGTTATGTGCGCGCGGAGATTGATGGAAGTGTGTATGAGCTTTCTGAGGCAATTACCCTGGATAAGAATATTAAGCATACTATTGCCATAATTGTAGACCGTCTGATCGTGAAACCAGGGATTGAGAAGCGACTGACGGATTCCCTGGAGACCGTACTGAATCTGGCAGATGGCCTGGCCGTGGTTGATACCATGGATGGAAATTATATGAATTTCAGCCAGAGCTTTTCCTGTGCGGACTGCGGAATCAGCATTGATGAGATCGAGCCGAGAAGCTTTTCCTTTAATAATCCATTTGGTGCCTGCCCGGAGTGTCTGGGACTTGGCTATAAGATGGAGTTTGATCCGGATCTGATGATCCCGGATAAGTCTCTCAGCATTTCTGAGGGCGCTATTGTGGTGATGGGCTGGCAGTCCTGTACGGATAAGAACAGCTTTACCAATGCAATTCTGAACGCTCTTTGCCGGGAATATGGATTTGATCTGGATACGCCTTTCCAGGATTATCCCAAGAAGATACAGGATATTATCCTGTACGGCACTGGCGGGCATTCAGTAAAGGTTTATTATAAAGGACAGCGTGGAGAGGGAGTCTATGATGTGGCCTTTCCAGGCCTGATCAAGAACGTGGAGCAGCGCTATAAGGAGACCGGTTCCGAGGCCATGAAGCAGGAATACGAGAGCTTTATGCAGATCACCCCGTGTACAGCTTGCAAGGGACAGCGTCTGAAGAAGGAATCTCTGGCTGTCACTGTTGCAGATAAGAATATTTATGAAGTTACCAATATGTCCATTGATAAGCTGAAGGTATTTCTGGCAGAAATGCAGTTGTCTCCGCAGCAGCAGTTGATCGGAAAGCAGATTCTTAAGGAAATCAGGGCAAGGGTAGGATTCCTGGCCGATGTTGGTCTGGAGTATCTTTCCCTGGCGCGTGCCACAGGTACCCTGTCCGGTGGTGAGGCACAGAGAATCCGCCTTGCTACCCAGATTGGCTCCGGGCTGGTAGGAGTTGCTTATATTCTGGATGAGCCCAGCATTGGTCTTCACCAGAGAGATAATGATAAGCTTCTGGGAGCCTTGATGCATTTGAGAGATCTGGGAAACAGCCTGATCGTAGTAGAGCATGATGAGGATACCATGCGTGCAGCGGACTGTATTGTGGATATTGGTCCTGGAGCCGGAGAACACGGTGGAAAACTGGTGGGAATGGGTACGGCAGAGGAGCTGATGCAGAATCCGGATTCTATTACCGGCGCTTATCTTAGCGGAAGACTGAAGATCCCGGTACCGGAAGTGCGCAAGACACCTACTGGATTTCTGACGATCAAGGGTGCCGCAGAGAACAATCTGAAGCACATTGACGTGGATATTCCGCTTGGAATCATGACCTGCATCACCGGTGTTTCCGGTTCTGGAAAGAGTTCTCTCATCAATGAGATCCTTTACAAACATCTGGCAAGGGAATTGAACCGGGCCCGTGTAATTCCTGGCAAGCATGATGCCATTCTTGGAGTGGAGCAGCTGGATAAGGTAATTGCCATTGACCAGTCTCCGATTGGACGTACGCCAAGATCCAATCCTGCTACCTATACTGGTGTGTTTGACCAGATTCGTGATCTTTTTGCTGCTACAGCAGATGCTAAGGCGAAAGGATACAAGAAAGGCCGTTTCAGCTTTAATGTAAAGGGCGGCCGCTGTGAAGCCTGCAGCGGTGATGGAATTATTAAGATCGAAATGCATTTTCTGCCGGATGTCTATGTTCCCTGTGAAGTCTGCAAGGGCAAGCGCTATAACCGTGAGACTCTGGAAGTGAAATATAAGGATAAGAGCATCTATGATGTGCTGAACATGACGGTGGAGGAAGCGATGACGTTCTTCGAGAATGTTCCGTCCATCAGAAGGAAGATCGAGACACTGTATGATGTAGGATTATCCTATATTCGTCTTGGGCAGCCGTCCACTACGCTTTCCGGAGGAGAAGCACAGCGTATCAAGCTGGCGACAGAGCTTAGTAAGCGCAGCACTGGCAAGACGATCTATATTCTGGATGAACCGACGACCGGACTGCATTTTGCAGATGTGCAGAAGCTGGTGGAGATTCTGCGCAGACTTTCTGACGGTGGAAATACCGTTGTAGTAATTGAGCATAATCTGGATGTGATCAAGACCGCGGATTATATTATTGATATCGGTCCGGAGGGTGGAGATGGTGGCGGAACGGTAGTGGCTAAGGGCACTCCCGAGGAAGTTGCAAAGAATCCGGCTTCCCATACAGGACGGTATGTTGCGAAATATCTGAAGTAAATAAAGGTTCCTATTTACTTCGCGAACAGGAATCGTGAACAGGAACAAATAAAACCTCTTTCCAATTAAGTTATTTTTGTTTATAATAGTGTGAAGAATATATTTGCATATAGACAGAAAGGGGATTTAAATGCCTGCCAGTGATATTGGAATTGACCTGGGAACCAGGAACAGCCGGGTATATTCCACTGGACGGGGGCTGGTACTCAGCGAGCCGTCTGTAGTGGTTTATGATAAAAATTCAGAGAAGATAAAAGCAATTGGAGAGGAAGCCAGACAGATGACTGGACATGCTTCCTCGAATATGGAAGTGATCCGTCCTATCCGTCAGGGCGTGATCGTAGATTATACCGTCATGGAGAAGATGCTGAAATTTTTTATTTCCAAAGCTATGGGAAGACATTCCTTCCGAAAGCCAAGGATCAGTATCTGTATTCCAAGCGGAACTACTGAAATCGAGAGAAAGGCAGTTGAGGAAGCTACCTATCAGGCTGGAGCAAGAGAGGTTTTTCTTGTGGAAGAACCGATTGCGGCAGCGATTGGTGCAGGGATGGATGTGACCAAGCCTTTTGGGAATCTCATTGTAGACATTGGAGGAGGAACCACAGATGTAGCCGTGATCTCCATGGCAGGATCTGTTGTGTCTGCTTCCGTAAAAGTAGCCGGAGATAATTTTGATCAGGCTATTATGAGTTATGTACGAAAGAATCACAGCCTTTTTATTGGTGAAGAAGCTGCTGAGAACATTAAGATAAAAATCGGAACTGCCTGCCAGGAAGCTTCCCCACGTACACTTGAAGTGAAGGGAAGAAATGTGATCACTGGTCTTCCTAAGGTGGTGACGCTTACATCCGAAGAAATCCGTATTGCATTAAAGGATGCCACCAATCAGATCGTGGAAACGGTACATGGAGTATTGGAGAAGACTCCGCCAGAACTGGCTGCGGACATTGTAGACAGAGGTATTGTACTGACCGGAGGCGGGGCAATGCTTCACGGAATGGACACGCTTATTGAGCAGAAGACTGGCGTAAGTACACTTACGGTACAGGATGCCATGTCTGCAGTCGTGGTGGGAACCGGGAAATATGCGGAAGTCATTACACGGATGGAAGAATAGTGATGTTGCTGGTTGGTGACATGTCCGTTTTGGTAAAAAAGGGTGCTGCGTATGCAGTGCCCTTTGTGAACTATATAGAATTACTGCAGCAGGAGAGAAGCGAATGAGCGAGAAAGTTACAGGATACATAGACCATGTCATCTTCCGCAATGAGGAAAATGGATATACCGTCATGGTGATGAAGACTCCGGATTCGGAAGAAGAACTGACTTGCGTAGGGACATTCCCTGATATCACCCAGGGAGTGACCATTGAGGCGGAGGGGCAGTTTTCCCAGCATCACGTATATGGAAGGCAGTTTCAGATCCATTCCTATGTGGAGAAAGCGCCGGAAGATACCCAGGCCATGGAACGCTATCTGGGATCTGGTGCGATCAAAGGTGTTGGAGTGGCTCTTGCTGCAAGGATTGTGAGATATTTCGGAGAAGACACATTAAGGATTGTAGAGGAAGAGCCGGAGAGGCTGGCAGAAGTAAAGGGAATCAGTGAGAAAAAGGCCAGGGAGATTGCTTCCCAGGTGACAGAGAAAGCAGATATGCGGAAAGCGATGATGTTTCTTCAGAAATATGGCATCTCTCTGAATCTTGGGGCGAAAATTTATCAGAAATACGGTCAGTCTGTGTATAGTGTGCTCCAGGAAAATCCATACAGACTGGCTGACGACATCAGCGGCGTTGGATTTAAAATTGCAGATGCCATTGCTTCCCGTATAGGAATTCATGCAGATTCAGATTACAGAATCCGAAGCGGCATGCTGTATACTCTTCTCCAGGCTTCCGGGGAAGGGCATATTTATCTTCCTAAGGAAGAACTGTTTGCACGAGCCTCCCAGCTGCTTCGGGTTGATGTTTCCTATATGGAAAAACACCTGATGGATATGGCAATTGACAGGAAGCTGGTTTTGAAGGATTCAGAGGGGGTTACTCTCGTATATCCCAGTCAGTATTACAATCTGGAATTGAATACTGCAAGGATGCTTACGGAACTTAATATCCGATATCCTCAGGATGAGCAGATGATGGAGCGCAGAATTGCCCAGATTGAGAAGGAAACAGGCACAGTTCTGGAAGAAATGCAGAAGAAAGCAGTAGTGGAGGCTGCTGGAAATGGACTTTTTATTCTTACAGGAGGTCCCGGAACCGGTAAGACTACCACTATTAATGCAATTATACGCTTTTTTGAAGGCGAAGGTGCTACCTTACGTCTTGCTGCGCCTACAGGACGGGCTGCCAAGCGTATGACAGAAGCTACCGGGTATGAGGCCCAGACCATTCACCGTCTTCTGGAACTGAATGGGGTGCCGGATGATGACAGCAGGGAGACACAGGGAGTTCATTTTGAAAGAAATGCGGAGAATCCTCTGGATACAGATGTGATCATTATTGATGAAATGTCTATGGTAGATATTTTTCTGATGCATTCTTTACTTCTTGCGGTAACGGCAGGGACCAGACTTATTTTAGTGGGTGATGAGAATCAGCTGCCAAGTGTGGGACCAGGAAATGTGTTGAGAGACATTATCCGAAGCGGAGTTTTTCCTGTTGTAGAACTGAAGAAGATTTTCAGACAGGCATCCCACAGTGATATTGTGGTAAATGCCCATAAGATACATAATGGAGAGCAGGTTTCCTTGGATAATAAGAGCCGCGACTTCTTCTTTCTGAAAAGATATGACGCGGACATTATTATCCGCGTGGTAATTGCTCTGATCCAGGAGAAACTGCCGAAATATGTGGATGCCAGACCTTTTGAAATACAGGTCCTTACACCTATGAGAAAGGGACTATTAGGAGTAGAGCGTCTGAATCAGATCCTGCAGAGATACCTGAATCCTCCTGCCGCAGATAAAAAAGAAAAAGAGATCGGGGAACGCCTTTTCCGTGTTGGGGATAAGGTCATGCAGATCAAGAACAACTATCAGATGGAATGGGAAGTACGGGGAAAATACGGAATTCCTGTGGAAGAAGGCGTTGGCGTATTTAACGGAGATACCGGTATTTTGAGGGAGATTAACGAATTTGCGGAGACTGCCACAGTGGAATTTGAAGATGGCCGTTTTGCAGATTATTCTTTTAAACAGCTGGAAGAACTGGAGCTTGCCTACGCGATCACCATACATAAGTCCCAGGGCTCGGAATATCCGGCAGTGATCCTGCCTCTCCTTTCCGGTCCGAAGATGCTGATGAACCGTAATCTTTTGTATACAGGGGTTACGAGAGCAAGAAAATGTGTAACCGTAGTTGGAAGTGAGGAGACTTTCGGGGAGATGATCCGCAATGAGAAGCAGCAGAAGCGCTACAGCTCTCTTGGCACAAGGATACAGGAGCTTTCTGGATCTGTTGTACCCAAGACGGTGTCCCCTATGTCACAGAATTCTTAGAGAACATCACGAATTGATCTGTCCGGACTGTGCCAGGGACATCAGACCTATATCGGGTCCAAGATGCTACAAATGCGGAAAGCCGGTACGGGAGGAAGAAGAATACTGCCGGGATTGTCAGAGCCATCCTGGTGTCTTTGACCAGGGAAGAGGCATTTTCCTCTATGATGACCGGATGAAATACTCCATAATGAAATATAAATATTTTGGCTGCAGGGAATACAGCCGTTTCTATGGGAAAGCGATGTACCTGTATGGAAAGGATCTGCTGGTACTTTGGCAGCCTCAGATGATCGTGCCGGTTCCACTTCACTGGAGAAAGCAGAAGATAAGAGGGTTCAACCAGGCTGAGCTTCTGGCAAGGGAACTGTCCCGCTACACAGGGATTCCTGTGAATACCCGACTTCTGAAGAAAAACCATGCCACCAGATCCCAGAAGAAGCTGGATGCAGCCGGAAGAAAACAGAATCTGAAGGAAGCTTTTCAAGTGGTGGGAAATCCTGCAGGAAAGCGTATTTTGCTTATTGATGATGTATATACTACTGGAAGTACTATGGATGTGGTGTCAAGGGCTCTTCTTGGGAAGGGCGCGTCCCATGTATTCTTTTTGACATTATGTATTGGAAGGAACAGGTAAAAAAACACTTTTCATGCCATGGGATATATGATACAATCATCCTGTATGAGTATAGCTTTTCAGCTTTTAAAGAAATGCATAAGGAGCCCATTTATGATAAACGAAGAAAAAGTAAAGATAATGGACCGGCTTGCTTTATATGAAAAACAGGAAGGCAGAAAATATCTTCCGGTGAGCAAGTATTACAGAAGTGATTATATCGGTCTGGCACTGATCAAGAATTTCTTTCTTGTAACAATTGGATATGGATTGATACTTGCTGTGATCGCAGCATATAATCTGGAGTATCTGCTGGATAATGTTCATAAGATGGATCTGATCTCTCTTGGAATCGTAGTTCTGGCAGGATATATAGGCGTGTTGGCAGTGTATTCGGTACTGACATATATCCAGTACACCGTGAAGTATCACAATGCCAAGAAGAGCGTGAAGCAATATTACACACAGCTTACCAAGCTGGAGAAGATCTATACTCGTGAAGAAAAGAAATTCGCAGGACGTGAAATGTCAGGAGGATATAGAAAATGACAGCATTGCTTGAATTAAAGCAAAAAATTAAAGGAATGTACGGACAGTATGAAATGTATATCCTGCCTGTAATGAAATTTGTGTTAGCACTGGTTTACTTCCTGTGGATCAATGCAAATATGGGATATATGTCACGGATCAATAATGTATTTCTTGTACTGATCCTGGCGTTGATCTGCTCTATTTTACCATCTTCCGCTATGATGTATATTGGATTTGTGCTGATCCTTGTACACAGCTATGCATTGGGAATAGAAGTTGCGGCATTTATGCTTGTGCTGATCCTGCTGATGCTGATCTTTTTCCTGAGATTCAGCGGTGAGCAGAATGTAACTTTTGTATTTACCCCACTTTCCTTTGCATTCAGTCTTCCGGCACTGCTTCCTATTGGAAGTGGATTGATGGAGAGCAGCTTATCTGCTATCCCGGCTGGCTGTGGTGTAGTTATGTATTATTTTATCCGCTTTTTAAGATCCCAGTCCACAATTCTTGTGAATCCGGATCTGGAGATGACAGATAAGCTGCAGATCATGGCCGATGGTCTGGTGCAGAACTGGGGAATGTGGATTGCAGTTGTTGCGTTTGTGGCAGTAACCCTTCTGGTACATCTGATCCGTACCCGTTCCTTTGATCATGCATGGAGGATATCCATAATTACAGGCGGCGTAGCTTATGTGTTTATAATGCTGGTTGGAAGTTTTGGAATGAGCCTGAATGCAACTGTTGCAATGGTTCCACTTTTGATTTGTACGATTGCTGCAGTGCTTCTTGCACTGATCTTGGAATTCTTCGCATTTGGCGGGGATTACAGCAGAGCAGAGCGTCTGGAATATGAAGATGATGAATATTTCTACTATGTAAAAGCCGTTCCGAAAGCTTCTGTTGCAACATCTGAGAGAAGCATCAAGAAAATAAATGCAGAGCCTGTACGGGAAGAGAGAAAGGCAGAGGAGAATACAGCCACTTATGCGAACCCAATCTTCCGTCAGGATGAGAAACCGAAGAGAAAGAAAGTTTCTCCGGCAGCAGACAGAAAGCCGAGACAGGCTGAGAAGCCGGCTGCGAAGGACGTTGATTTTGAGAAAAAGCTTGAAGAATCCCTTAAGGATCTTTGATGTTACTGCTGTGGAGAGAGCGGTAACTCTTTAATAGGAAAAGGTTACCGGGGAGATTGTCCGGTAACCATTTTGCTATAAAGTCTTTGAAACAGGAAAGGAGTACACTATGCAGGATATGGCAGTCAGATTATCAGGATATTTGTCAAAACTTTCCCTGCCCAGTCTGGGAGTTACAGACATACTGGAGATTGCCTTGATTTCCTTTTTTATTTATCAGTTTATGGTGTGGATCAAATTTACCCGCGCTTATACACTGTTAAAGGGAATCCTGGTGGTACTTCTTTTTATTTTATTTGCCTATATTCTGAAGATGAATACCATCCTCTGGATCATTAAGAACCTGTCGACCATACTTCTTACCAGTGTTGTTGTTATTTTCCAGCCCGAGCTCAGGAAAATGCTGGAGCAGCTGGGTCAGAAGAAGATCATGGCCACTATTTTGCCTCTTGATTCTGGCAGGGAGGTACAGGAGAGATTTACAGATAAGACGATAAATGAGCTTGTGAAAGCATGTTTTGACATGGGCGAGGTGAGAACCGGCGCCCTGATCGTGATTGAGCAGAATATTCGGTTAAGTGAGTATGAGCGTACTGGAATCAATATGGACGCAGTACTTACCAGCCAGCTTCTGATCAATATTTTTGAGCACAATACGCCGCTTCATGACGGAGCAGTTCTTGTGCGCGGCAACCGAATTGTGGCAGCCACCTGTTATCTGCCCCTTTCAGACAATATGGAACTGAGCAAGCAGCTTGGAACCCGCCACAGAGCAGGCGTGGGCATTAGTGAGGTAAGTGATTCCCTGACTATCATTGTATCAGAAGAGACTGGTCAGGTTTCTGTAGCCCAGAATGGAATGCTGACCAGAGGACTTACCAGTGCGGAACTCAGATCTGCACTGATCAAGGCACAGAACAAGAAGGTTGTCAATAACAGTAAACTGCGTCAACTGTTGAAAGGGAGAATGAAACATGAAGAAGGCAAAGCTGACTAGGAATTTTAGCTTAAAGATCATGTCGGTTTTCATTGGATTTCTGATTTGGTTTATTGTAGTAAATGTAGATAATCCGGTTTCCAGCAAAAGCATTACAATTGCAGGAGATAAGGTGGAACTTCAGAACACAGCTTATGTAGACAGCGCAAACATGATGTGTCTGCAGGATGATGATCCGGATCCGATCCGGGTTACCATTACGGGTGAGAGAAGACTGCTTACCAGGATCACGCAGGCGAATATTACACTGACTGCAGATCTTCAGCAGGCTGGAAGCCTGGACACAGATCCGGTTATGGTTCCGATTACAGCATCCTGCCCGGGAATCAGTCCGGAGAATATCAAGGTGACACCCCAGTACCTCAGTGTACGGCTGGAAGAGAAGGTAACACAGGAATTTCTGGTTAATGTAAATTACGGCTCCAGTCAGCCTGGAAAGGGATATGAAGTAGGTTCCCAGACTGCAAGCCCTGAGAAAGTTAAGATTACAGGACCGAAGTCCCTGGTGAATAAAATTGATAAAGTAAATGCGACAGTTGATGTTGATGGCAAGACAAAGGATTTCTCGGAGGAAGCTGAACTGAATATCATTGATAAGAATCAGGACAGCCTTGCTGGAAGAATGGCTTATCTTACGATAGATAATACCAAGGTCGTAGTTACGACTAAATTCTGGAAGATCCGCACGGGAGTGAATATTGGAGCCAATTATGTGGGTGTGCCTGCGGATGGATATCAGGTAGAGAGTGTTACAACTGTTCCAGATACCATTAGTATTGCAGGAACCGATGAAGCGTTGGAAACTCTGAAACAGAATGATAATACCATCTGGATCGGCGGGACGGACATTGATATTACCGGAGAGACGGCTGATATTGAGAAGAAAGTCAGTCTGAAGGATGTACTTCCGGATGATGTGAAACTGACAAATGGAACAAGTGAGGATGTATGGGTGAAGGTAAGCATTCTTCCTGTTGGAAGTCATTCATACGGTTTACCGTCCAATCAGATCACTGTAGATAATCTTGACAGCAATCTTCTTGTGACGTTTGGAACAGATAAGATCGAAATCCGTGTGAAAGCAACAGATGGAGATCTTGATGACTTTAACATTGATGAAGTGAAGGCATCTGTTGACCTTGCGGACATGGGTGTGGGAAGTTATCAGATTCCAGTTTCCGTGAAATTGCCTAAGGGTTATGAGCTGTTGGATGACGTAGCTGCTGACGTGACCATATCGGAGGTTTCAAATTCAGACTCAAACGGATAAAACAGATAAGGGAGTGAAACTATGGTAAGCGAAAAAGTAAGGGTGAATAATCCTTCCGGACTTCATTTACGCCCGGCTGGAATCCTCTGTAAGGAGGCTATGAAATATAAATCTCTTATAACATTTCAGTACAATGGCGGTTCAGCCAACGCCAAAAGTGTTCTCAGTGTGCTGGGAGCATGTGTGAAATGTGGTGATGAGATCACGATATTTTGTGAAGGCGATGATGAAGTGGAAGCACTGAGAAATCTGGTAACCGTCATCAACAATGGACTTGGCGAGTAAGTTTTATTAAGGGGAGGCATAAAAGTGAAAAAGAGAGTTGCAGCCGCATTTTTAGGCGTTATGTTAAGCGTTTCCATGGGGCTTGAAGTTCCTGCCGCAGCTTTGGATGCAGGTTTTGAATCTGGCTTTACATCCGAGCAGGCAGGAGAAGAGCAGCCGGAAGCCGATGGCACCCAGGAGGTACAGCCATCAGATAATGGAGAAAGCACTGGAGATAATAGCTCAGATGTACCAGCATCTGATGACCAGCAGCCACAGGAAGATGTAAATAGTGGAAATACAGAGGATGTCGTTTCAGAGGAAGATGGATTTTCCGATGGATTTATTTCCGGGGATGATGTCAGTGAAGCGGGGGATACAGATCCTGCCCAGGATTTTGGAAGTGATGTCCAGAACATTCCAGATGCAAGTCAGACCGCAGCTGTTGATGAAACAGTGCAGGCTGATGCATCTGATGGAATCTTTAACTGGAATGAGTGGGAGCAGGTTGCTGGTGGTTTCCGCCTTCGTAAGAAAGCTGTAGCTGTAGCCACTGCCGCAGTTCAGGCATCTGATGTTCAAAATACAGATGCAGTAGAGGGTGAGTTTGAAGATACAGAAGCGGATGCAGAGGTACAGTCTGAAGCAGGCGCTGAGGAGAGTGCAGAGGCTGTTGGTACAGATCATACAGACGCAGCACCGCTCAGTTTTCAGGACCAGTATTATACTGCAGCAGATGGAATCGTAGAGATCACCACAAGAACAGAGACAGGAGCGGTCCATACAGGATCCTATCTGTTTGATGCAAATGGAATCCTTGTTACAGGAATCAAGAATCTGAATGGTACAGAGAGTACCAATGGCAGAGTGGGAGAGTTTTATTTTACTGCAGCTGATAAGGCAGAAGCATATGCAGAATTTGCTGGCAAGGGTCCTGCATTAGTACCGTGGAAGACTACAATTGGCCAGATGCAGAAGAACTTCTGGCTGTGGAGCAAGGATAGCGGTAATTTCCATTATTATGGAGCTGACGGCAAGGCAATGACAATTGCCCAGCTGGATCAGGCTGCAAAGACTAATAATACGTATACCGGATATTACAAAATTGACAACGAATACTATTGTCTGGATGCAAACGGTAAACCGCGCACAGGTGATATTACACTGACCGCAAAGGGAACGACTGCACAGTATTATTTCATGCCTGCAGCAAATGCCCAGGAGATTCCTGGCAGAATGTTCCGTGATGGATGGAAGAGCTTTCAGACCAGTGCTGGTGAGCAGTGGAAATATTATGATTCCGGTGAACTGAATAGTGCAAAAATGGGACAGCTTCTGGTTCACGGAATTATGGCTTCTGATCTGGATGGACGCAAGGATGCACAGAAATCCTACCTGATTGACAGCAAGGGCTATCTGATCAAGAGCACCATGAAGAAAGCTGCTGATGGCAACTACTATCTTACAGATAAATACGGCAGCATTTATAAGAACCGGATTGTTACATATAAAAAGAAGAAATACTATGTAAATGAGAACGGTGTTAGAGCCAACTGGAAGAAGAGCTGGCACCGCTGCCCGGGAGCTGGAAACAGAATGTATTATTTCGGCTCCAGCGCTGGTGTTATCGTGAAGAAAACAGGCTGGCAGAAAGTAACTGTAAAAGGTAAATTCTATGGCTGGTTCTTATTCAATAAGAATGGAAATCACTATATAAACCAGATGAAGAGCGGATATTACTTCAAAGAGGATGGAAGACTTGCAAGTGGTATCACTGTGATCAATGGTAAGAGCTATTTCTTTAAACCATCTACTTCCAAGAAAAGAAACGGTAAGATGGTTAAGAACCAGATGTTCGTCTACAAGAAAAAGACCTACTTCGCAGCATCCAATGGTGTACTCCGTAAGAGCGGCTGGCAGAAGATTGATGGTAAATACTATTACTTCAAAAATATGAATGTTGTAAAGAACACATTCATTAAAAAAGGCAAGAAATATGGCTATGTAGATGCAACTGGTAAATTTACCACTGGCTGGGTTGTGGTAGATAATTCCAAGAACCTGGTGAAATATATTAACCCGGATAAGAAGGGATTTGTAACCAACACTTCCAAGAGAATTGGCGGCAAGTTATATTACTTTGACAAGAACGGATACAGGATCAACGATCTGACCAATATTTACAAAGGACCATACACTGTAGAGGTTGACCGTGTAAATGGTGTAATGACAATTTACGCAGATTCTGCCCGCACCATTCCGGTTAAATCTATTCGAGTTTCTGTTGGAAATCCTGGAACACCAACACCTACCGGAAAATATACGCTGACAAGCTACAGTAGATGGCAGCCTCTTATGGGACCATCCTGGGGACAGTACGGTACCCATGTAAATGGCGCTGGACAGGGAGGCATCTTTGTTCATTCTATTGCATGCGGATCTGCGAATAGTTATAATCTTCCGGTAAGTGCCTATTACAGACTGGGAAGCCCGGCATCCCATGGATGTATCCGTACCTGCGTAGCAGATGCGAAATGGGTATATTATAACTGCAATGGTTCCACTATTTATATCTTCGATGGTAAGTATAAATCAGACGAAGTCTTCAAGGGACCGCTTGGACGCCGCGCAATTGTACCGCTTAAGGGAACCAAGAACGGAGGATATTATGATCCTACCGACCCGGCAGCATAAAGCTGGAGCCGTTTTGCACAGACTCATCTAAAGTTTGGTATGATATCAGACATAAAAATATAAAAAAGGTGCTGAAAAATTATCAGTTTTGATGATTTTTCGGCGCCTTTTCTATGTTTTGGAGAATAACGTTGAAATTTGAAAAGGGAAACTGTATAATAACAAAGTAACACATTTTTAACATCTTGTGTTACTGGGGAGATTATGAACCGAAACCAGTAACCTATCTTTTGTTAAATGAGGGGAAGCCTGGAATTACAGAAGGGCGATCGGGAGGAAAAATGAATAAATGGAAAAAGTGGCTGTCAGTCAGTCTGTTGACTGCTATGCTTGGAACTGCTGGTGTCGCAGGGGCAGCCGTAGAAGTCAGTGCCAATGCAGGAAACAGACCATCTTCAGGAGTAGAGAATCTTTCACCAAATGAGCAGGTACCCAGTGTGGGTTCTTCCTCTGCGAAGAAAGTAAGCCCAAATGCATGGAAGAAAATAGACGGCGTCTGCTATAATGGAAGCGGGAAAGTAATAGAGAATGCCATCACAAGAGGAATTGATGTTTCCGAATGGCAGGACAAGATCAACTGGGCAGAAGCTAAGAACGATCTGGATTTTGCTTTTATACGTATTTCCTATGGAACGAAACATCTGGATAACTATTTCGATTATAATATGACACAGGCAGAGGCAGCAGGGGTTCCAGTTGGAACTTATGTATACAGTCTTGCCAAGACCAATAAAGAGGCGCTGGCAGAAGCGCAGCTTGCCATCAGACAGATGCAGGGGCATAAGGTGTCCTATCCGGTTGCCTTTGACCTGGAAGATGAGAAAACACTGGGAACCTTGACGAAGAAGGAAGTTTCCCAGATCGCACTTACTTTCTGTGATGAGATCCGTAAAGCAGGATATACTCCTATGCTTTATATGAACCTGAACTGGTATAACAATTTTGTGGACTGGAGTGTTCTGGAAGGTTCCGGGCTTGATGTATGGATTGCAAGCTATGGGGACACGATACTGGCACCAAGCACAAGCAAGTATAAATATACCATTTGGCAGAGTACCGCTGGAGACGAAGTACCAGGAATGATCGCTACGAAGAATCTGATCAGCGGCGTTGCCAAAGAGAATAACGTTGATGTGAACTTTGGGTTTGTAGATTATACCACCAGAATTGTTCCAAGATGGACTGCCCAGGAAGGGTATACTGCTGCTACAGAGCCCTTATATGCTGATCCGAAAGTATATGTGAACGGCTGGAAAACTGTCAGCGGAAAGAAATATTACTACGAGAATGATGTAAAGGCTACTGGATGGAGAGAAATCGGCGGTAAGTATTATTACTTCAGTGTCAAGGATGGACATTTATGTAAGAATACCGTGATCAAGACAGATGGTACTGCTTATTACGTAAATAAGAACGGCGTACGTATCAAAAATAAAGTGGTAACCAAGAGCGGTAAGACCTATTATTTTGGCTCCGACGGTAAGGCTTTAACAGGTGTTCATAAGCTGAATAAGAAATATTATTACTTCAGTCCTGATACATTCTACATGCTGAAAAATTATAAGTATGTGACACCAGCTGGCACTATCTATTATTTTGATAGTAAGGGCGTCCGGGTGAAGAATAAATTTGTGACGATAACTGAAAATGGAAAGAAAAACACCTATTACTTCGGTTCCAATGGAAAGGCCTATAAAGGCTGGCACAAAATAAAAGGTAAAAAGTACTATTTCTACAAGGGCACCGGCGCCCAGGCTGGTGTTCGTGCACAGAGCGTCCGCCTCACAAGCAGCAGCGGTATTGTATCCGTGTTTAATAAAAACGGTGTTTGCAAGAAACAGTACAAGCTTAGTTAACTATTTGCTGAAAACAGATCATGATTACCTATTTGTCGGTAATCAGTCTGTTGGAAGCAGTAAATTTATAGCTTTTCTATGAATATATGATAAGGAGAAACAAAAATGGGAAAAATTAAAGTAACAAACTGTGACGATATCGAAGGATTAAAAGTAATTGAACCAACTGTATTTGGAGATTCCAGAGGTTATTTCATGGAGACTTACAATTACAATGACTTCAAGGATGCCGGAATTGATGTAGAATTCGTACAGGACAACCAGTCCAGCTCCCGCTATGGAGTTCTCCGCGGCCTTCATTTCCAGCTGAACTATCCTCAGGATAAGCTGGTCCGTGTGGTAAACGGAGAAGTATTTGATGTAGCAGTTGACCTAAGAGAAGGTTCCAAGACCTATGGAAAATGGTATGGCGTTGTTCTTTCCGCAGAGAATAAGAAACAGTTCTTTATTCCAAAGGGATTTGCTCACGGTTTCCTGGTTCTCTCTGAGAATGCAGAATTTACCTACAAGTGCTCCGATTTCTATCATCCAAACGATGAGGGCGGTCTGATCTGGAACGATCCGGATATCAATGTTCAGTGGCCGATTCCGGAAGGCATGGAGCTGATCTTCTCTGACAAGGATCAGAAATGGGGAAGCTTCAAGGAATTAAACAGATAGGAGACTGCAGATGCTTAAGTCTATTTTATCTCTGCCGGCGGATTTATACAAAAACCGCCGGCTGGTTATGAAGCTGGCCAAAAACGATTTCAAAACCAGGTATGCAGGTTCCTATTTCGGAACCTTCTGGGCGTTTGTTCAGCCAGTGGTAACAATTCTGGTATATTGGTTTGTATTTTCAGTGGGGTTCCGGTCCAATACAGATGAGCTGGGAGTCCCTTTTGTGCTTTATCTGGTAGCTGGGATCGTGCCCTGGTTTTTCTTTTCAGATGCCCTTTCAGGAGGCTCTAATGCCCTTCTGGAATACGATTACCTGGTAAAAAAGGTGGTATTCAATATCAGCGTTCTTCCAGTGGTAAAAATTATTTCCGCTGCATTTGTCCATGGATTTTTTATCCTTCTGGCAATTGTACTCTATATGTGTAACGGAAGATTTCCAGACTGGTATTATCTTCAGATCATCTATTACAGTATCTGTGTATTTGCCCTTGTACTGGGCCTGTGCTATGCCACAAGTGCGGTTGTCGTACTTTTCCGTGATCTTAAGCAGGTGATCAATATTGGTCTGCAGGTAGGCGTGTGGCTGACTCCGATCATGTGGGTAGCAGAGAGTATGATCGGGACAAACAGCATTATCTATAAAATTCTTCAGCTGAATCCCATGTTTTACGTAGTTTCCGGATACAGAGATGCCTTCATTATGAAACGCTGGTTTTTCGAAAGACCATTGTGGACTTTATATTTCTGGATATTTGCAATTTGTTGCTTCCTGCTTGGAAACTGGGTGTTTAAGCGCCTTCGCGTTCATTTTGCAGATGTTCTGTAACAGGGGATTCCTGGGTTCATTACGGAGAATGAGAACAAAGAATTTAGTCATGCATGATGCAGCAGACTGTCGGCTGTGAAGAGAACGACAGTCACAATAGAAAGGAAACAACGTGGAAACAAAAAATGCCATTGAAATAAGAAATCTGTCCAAAATGTATAAGCTCTACAATAAGCCCCTGGACCGTCTGGTGGATTCCCTGGGACTTACCAGAAAGAAGCTTTATAAAGAGCATTATGCGTTAAGAGACATTAATTTTGATATCGGTGTTGGGGAATGCGTTGGTATTATCGGCACCAATGGATCTGGGAAATCTACGATCCTGAAGATCATTACAGGCGTACTTTCTCCTACCGGGGGAAGCATTACCGTAAACGGAAGGATTTCCGCGCTTCTGGAGCTGGGAGCCGGTTTCAACCCCGAGTATTCCGGTTTGGAGAATATTTATCTGAACGGTACCATGATGGGCTTCACGGAAGCAGAGATTGATGCAAGACTGGACGATATCCTCAGCTTTGCTGATATCGGTGAGTTCGTCCACCAGCCGGTGAAGACCTATTCAAGTGGTATGTTTGTGCGCCTTGCCTTTGCTGTGGCTATCAATATCGATCCGGAGATCCTGGTGGTAGATGAGGCACTTTCAGTAGGAGATGTATTTTTCCAGTCCAAATGCTATCACAAATTCGAAGAGTTTAAGAGACAGGGGAAAACCATTCTGTTTGTAAGCCATGATCTGGGAAGCATTTCCAAATACTGTGACCGCGTCATTCTTCTGAATCAGGGAGAGATGCTGGATCAGGGAACTCCTAAGGCAATGGTGGATATGTACAAGCAGCTGCTGGTCCGCCAGAATCCGGTGAAACAGGCACAGATGAACAGTGCCATAAGAGAAAGCCAGAAAAAGGGCTTCCAGATGAACCCCAATACACTGGAATACGGGGAAAAACAGGCGGAGATCGTAGATTTTGTGGTGATCGACTCCAAGGGCTTACAGAGTAATACCATTGAAAAAGGCACCACCTTTAAGATTAAAATGCGCATCCATTTTAATGAAAGCATTTTGCAGCCGATCATGGCCTTTACCTTCAAGAATATCCAGGGAACCGAGATCACAGGAACCAATACCATGTATGAAGGGGTGAATGTGGAGAACACAGAGCCTGGAAGCGAGTGCGTGGTTACCTTTGAGCAGAAAATGGACCTTCAGGGCGGCGAATACCTCCTTTCCTTTGGCTGTACCGGTTATCAGAACGGAGAGTTTACCGTGTTCCACCGCTTATACGATGCATGTAATATAACTGTAGTTTCCATAAAGAACACCGTTGGATTCTACGATATGAATTCCAAAGTGCAGATAGAGGAAAAATAAGATATGCAGGAAAAAATCGGAAACGTAACATTAGATTATGAATTTTACCCAGGCAGGGATCTGTACAGCGATGGACCAGTGGAGGAAGAGCTTCTGGAGATTGCGAAGAATTACAGGGAGGAAGATCTGAACCAGGTGATCGCCAGGAGAAACAGCTGGCCGGTTCTCTACCATTTTTCCCATATCCGCCAGAATATTGTGGAGTGGCTTCCCATTACAAAGAAAGATAAAGTCCTGGAAATCGGTTCCGGCTGTGGCCCCATCACAGGCGTCCTTGCGAAAAAGGCGGGAAGCGTAACCTGTAATGACCTTTCCAAAATGCGCAGCACCATCAATGCTTACCGAAACCGTGACTGCGACAATGTGAAGATCATGGTGGGAAATTTTCAGGATGTGGAGAGCAGTCTGACGGAAGTATATGATTACATTACCCTGATCGGTGTTTTTGAATATTCACAGGGATACATTGGAACGGAGCAGCCCTATGTGGAGATGATCCGCCGTATTGCCCGCCACCTGGCACCGGGAGGCAGGCTGGTGATCGCCATTGAGAACCGCCTGGGCTTGAAATACTGGGCTGGCTGCACAGAAGATCATGTGGGCAAATATTTTGAAGGTCTGGAAAATTATCCGGAAACAAAAGGGGTAAGAACTTTTTCCAGAAAAGAGCTGTCTGATATTATTGCCCAGGCAGGTGATTTTAAGACCACCTTCTATTATCCATATCCCGATTACAAATTTCCGCTGACCATCTATTCGGATAAACGACTGCCGAAAAAAGGGGAACTGAAGGATGATTTCTGCAACTTTGACAGAGCCAGACTTCATCTGTTTGACGAGGGAAAGGTTTATGATTCCCTGACAGATGCGGATCTTTTCCAGGAATTTTCCAACTCATTTCTGGTGCTTGTGGAAAGGAAGGACAGCTGATGAGAGAGATTATTTTCAGCAAATACTCCAATGAAAGAGACCGCCGCTTCGCCATCCGCACCGATATTCTGGAGGAAGATGGAAGAAGATGGCTTGAGAAAACCCCTTTATATCCGGAAGGGAAAGGACATATAGAGAACATGCTCCAGTGGAATCAGAAACTGGATGCACTGTATCAGGCAGTTCCTTTTGTAAGCAACAAATGCGAAACTGGAGAGGGCTGTGTGAAGCTGGAATATCTGGAGGAAGAGAATCTGGCAGAGTATCTGGATGACCTTCTGGAGAAAGGCAGGGAGAAAGAGGCGGAGCAGAAGCTGACGGAATATCTGGAAAATGTTCAGAAAATCCACAGCCAGAAGCCTTTTTCCATGACCGAAGCCTTTGAGAGAGTATTTGGAAAAGTAACTCTGCCGGAGAATCTGACCTGTGCAGAGATAATGAATATTGACATGATCTGTGACAACGTGCTGCTGACCAGTCCCTATACTATTCTGGATTACGAGTGGACCTTTGATTTTCCAGTTCCCTGTGAGTTTGTTCTTTACAGGATCATCCATTATTACATCCAGACGCACAGCGTGAGAAGAGCCCTGGATGAGGAAGGATTGTATGGGAAATTTGGCATTACAGAGGAAGCAAGAGAGAGCTTTTTCCAGATGGAAAAGAGTTTCCAGGCATATATTACAGGCCGCCATGTGCCTATGAGAGAAATGTATGCAGATATGACGCCTGGAGTTCAGTACGTGTCCCAGACAAATGCCGGCGCCTTGCAGGTATTTTTCGGAGAAAAGAGAGGCTGCTATCAGGAGAAAAATTCCGTAAAGCGTTATATGATCGCAGGAAATGCCAGATGTACCCTGGAACTGCCAGAAAAATGCCGGTTTATCCGGTTGGATCCGGGAGATGTTCCCTGTTCGGTACGCCTTGATGAGATTTCTTTTGACGGGAAATCTGCTTCTTTAAAAGGTGTGGAGACACCAGATGGGGCAATTTTTGGATACTGGGCATTTCTGGCAAGACTGGATCCCTGCATTGCAGACATTCCAGTACCAGCTGGTGCGAAAACCCTCACGGTGAGACTGGAAATCTGCGAGGAGAACGTTGATATGCTGAATCACGTCCGCGTCCTTGAGCACAAGAACCACAGCTTACTGCAAAAAGTGGGAAATCGTGCAAAAAAAGCAGCACGCCGCATCAAAAAGTCTTCAGGCGGCGGGAAAAAGAAAGGAAATTAGAATGAGTCAGAAGGTAATGCTGGTAGAAAAAGAGCGGTTTCTTTTAAATGACAACAGCAAATACATGATTACCGGAAAGGTTCCAAAGGAAGCTGAAATAGAGTGCTATTTAGATGGCACCCGTCTGAATACGGAAATCAATACAGCCCCGGTGATGTCTGTGGTTATGCGGGCTGTGGAAGTGCAGAATCCAGGTGGAAAATGGGTGGAAGTGCTGGTTTCTCTTCCGGAAAATCTGGAAAGCTATAAGAAGCTGGAAGCATATGCCCTGTCTGGCGGTCAGAAAACTCTGTGGTATAAGATAGGGACAGCAGAGCTTCTGAAAAAAAGAGGAAAACCCCAGTATTTTGTAGACAGGGAAACCATTCTGGAGGATCAGAACATGATCGTCGTTACCGGATGGGCTGCTGGCAAAACACATCTGCAGTTGAAAATGTATGATGAGAATAAGGCTCCTCTGAAAACGACAGTGAAGTGGACCACAAGAATGGATGTGGCAGAAATGTTCCGCGAATGTGAGGTTGGAAAGGACTGTGGATTCCAACTTCGTGCCGAGAATATTTCCGGAAAGAAGCTGTATCTTGTGATACAGGATGAGGAAAAGAATAAAGCGGTCTATCCTATTGGATTATCGAAAGCGGAGCGTTTTAAGGCGAAAGCGAATATTTACAGCAAAAAAGCAGTATCTGTTTTCCGCGCCAACGGTATTTCCTCTGTACTGCAGAAATCCGTAAACAAGATCAAAAAAATGCGTCAGGGTGACGGGCTTTACCATACCTGGCTGAAGGAGAATCCCCTTACGAAGCAGGAACTGAAAAGGCAGAGAGAAACGGTTTTTAAAGAAAATATCAAGTTCAGCCTTGTAGTGCCTCTTTATAAAACGGAGAAGCATCTTCTGAAGGCCCTTATAGATTCTGTCCAGGCGCAGACCTACAGCAACTGGGAGCTTTGTCTTTCTGACGGAAGCGGAGCAGATTCCCCGATCCGGAAGACTCTGGAGGAGTACCAGAGAAAAGATCCCAGGATCAAAGTGGTTTTCAATGACAGACAGCTGCAGATTTCCGAGAATACCAATGCAGCCATTGGAATCGCTACCGGAAATTACATTGCCTTTGCAGATCATGATGATACCCTGTCGGAAGAGGCATTTTATCAGATGGCAATGGAGATTTCTTCTCATCCGGAAGCAGATCTTCTTTATTCTGATGAGGACATTATTGATATAAAGGGACGCCGTCTGTATCCCCATTTTAAGTCCGATTATAATCCGGACCTGCTTTGCTGCGTGAATTACATTTGTCATCTGGTTGTTGTAAAGAGGGAGCTTCTTGACCGGGCTGGACTTTTACGTCCTGAATACAATGGTTCCCAGGACTATGATTTCCTTCTTCGCTGCACAGAGCACACAGAGAGCGAAAATATCCGCCATATTCCGAAAATCCTCTATCACTGGAGAAGTCACGAGGGCTCCACAGCTGGAAATCCGGATGACAAGCCTTATGCAGTGATTGCAGGAGAGAAGGCACTGGCTGGACATTATGAACGTCTTGGAATCAAGGCTTCGGTAGAATATACTGGCTGCCCGGTTGTTTTCCGAACCCATTTTGAGATTCAAGGCAATCCGAAAGTCTCCATTCTGATCCCAAATAAAGATCATACAGAGGATCTGGACAAATGTATCACTTCCATTATGGATAAGAGTACCTGGAAAAACATCCAGATCGTTGTGATCGAAAATAACAGTGAGAAAGCAGAAACCTTCCAGTATTACGAAGACCTGGAAAAGCGTTACTCTCAGGTAAAAGTGGTAAAATGGGATGGCACGTTTAACTATTCCGCAATCAATAATTACGGTGCCAAGTATGCAGATGGAGATTATTTTCTTCTGCTAAACAATGACACAGAGGTGATCACCCCAGAGTGGCTTGAGAGCATGGTTGGTTATTGCCAGAGAGAAGATGTAGGTATCGTAGGTGCAAAGCTCCTTTACCCGGACAATACGGTTCAGCACGCTGGTGTGGTAGTTGGAATCGCCGGATTTGCAGGACACATCCTCACCGGTTATGACCGCAATGCAGTTGGCTATCTGTGGCGATTGATCACCACCCAGGACGAAAGCGCCGTTACCGGTGCCTGCCTGATGGTGAAGCGGAGCGTATTCGAAGCACTTCACGGCCTAGATGAAAGCTTCGCCGTAGCCTTAAACGACATTGACTTCTGTCTACGTGCCCGTGCCCTTGGAAAGAAGGTCATCTTCACCCCGGATGCCTGCCTCTACCACTACGAATCCAAGTCCCGCGGCTTCGAGAACACCCCGGAGAAAAAAGCCCGCTTCGACAAAGAAGTAGCCCATTTCCGCGCCCGTCACAAAGAATTCCTGAAAACAGGAGATCCTTATTATAATCCAAATTTAAGCATTGTAAGAGGAGATTGTGCATTCAGAATGGCTTCTGAGAAGAAAGATGAAGTGATATAATTGCTATTTTGTGTGCTGAAATACCAGTCAGTACACAGCATGGCAATACAAAACCCCAGCCTGGGTTCGTATAATGAAACGAACTCCCGGCTGGGGTTACTTTTATGCTTTTTATGCCTTAATCACTTTTACCATTCGCCAGATCAGAAGGATCAGCAGAAGCAGGAACACACCTGCGATAACAAAGTAAGGAACTTCCGTATGATTCTCGGAATAATCTTTCGCAGCCTGCATATTCTGCTCACCTGTCTGTACCGAAGCGGTATCTTCAGACTGCGCCACCTCAAGAACTGCGGAACCAACAGCCGTACCATTAAAGAGATAAGTGCGGTCGATCTCGTCCCCATTCTGGGTATCCTCAGTGGTAAGGCTGTCTGCGGTGGTGCCAGCTGGAACCACTACATCACCGCCCGAAATAATACTAAAATCGCTGTCTCCAAGGGAAAGTGTAGTAAACTGATCAAAACCATAATTTAAAATAGAAGCTGCATCAGGAGCAGTCTGTCCGGATGCTCCCTTCAGAACAACACTGATCAGCGTCATTCCGCCTCGCTGCGCCGCACACACCAAGGTGCTTCCGGAAGCCTCTGTATATCCTTCTTTACCACCGATACATCCCTCATAGAAACCAGTGCTTCCCGTATCTGTCATGGTAAACTTGCTGGTTAGGTTACGCGCCGCCGCCATATTGGTAGCCGGAATGGTATAGCTGGTAGCTGCAGCAATGGTCCGGAAGGATTCGTTCTGGATAGCCGCCTGCATGATCAGCGCCATGTCATGAGCCGTAGTATGCTGATTGTCATCCGGAAGACCGGTTGGATTTGTGAAAACCGTATTGGTACATCCAAGCTCCTGCGCCCGGGCATTCATCTGCTGGACAAATCCATCTACAGAACCGCCTACATGCTCTGCAATCTGCAAGGCAATGTCATTGGCCGAAGCAACCATGATGGCGTACAGACACTGCTCCACAGTGAAAACCTCGTCCACCTGGGAGGAAATGCTGGCACCGCCGTCTGTAACACCGGAAACTCCTGTGGCAGTCATGGTAACCTGGTCTGTAAGCTGTGTATTCTCAAGAGCCAGAAGACAGGTCATGATCTTAACGGTACTTCCGGGGAAAAGCACCTCGTCAGCATTCTTGGAATAAAGAATGGTGTTGGTGGAATTCTCCATGACTACGGCCGCTTCTGAAGAAATGTCGGAAGCCTGGGGCCATCCGGAAATGGAATTGGTAGATATGGTGCTAACCGTTCCGGCTGTTGCCTGGTCTGCTTCCTCCGCAGATACGGGAATCTGGAAAAGAAGGGAAGCAGAAAGCCCGAGCGCCAGAAACGCTGAAGTTATCTTTCGCTTTTTCATATTATAGTGAACTCCTGTATTAAAAATAAAGGTATCCGCAACAAATGGTTACAGGGATACAGATTTATTAAAATTATATCATATATTATATTTTTCCTGTAAAAACAAAAAATATGAGCTGCCACACATTTTATGCCGGCAACCAATATGATACAGCTATAATCATATCCTAAAAACACGCGCAATTCAACCTTTCTTTTACAGCTTCCTTGCAAAAATGTTTCTCCGATGTTAAAATAAGGTCACTATAAAAGCAAAGGATTTTAATATGAGCGATAAAAAAGGATCAGAAGGACGGATCCAGTGGTCCCGTTTCTTCAAAAAATTATCTCCTTACATGATCCAGAAGGGGCTTTTGTATATGAAACATTATGGTCCCAGGGAATTCTGGATCCGGCTTCATGAGCGCTTTGAGCCGGAGGAGATTCCTTATGGTCCCTGGTATGCGGCCTATGTGCCGGACCAGACGGTCCTTGACAAACAAAGAAAGAAAAGATTTGCCTATGCGCCTTTGATCAGCGTGGTAGTTCCGGCGTACCGTACCCCGGAGTTATTTTTGCGCCAGATGATCGATTCCCTGGAAGCACAGACCTATGAGAACTGGGAGCTTTGCATTGCCAACGGAAGTCCGGAAGATCAGTCTATGAAAAAGGTGCTGGAAGAGTACAGCCAGCGGGATAAGCGGGTGCGCTGGCAGGATCTTACAGAGAATAAAGGCATTGCAGAGAATACCAATGCTGCATTTGCCATGGCTGCAGGAGAATTTGTGGGACTTCTTGACCACGACGATCTTCTTGCCCCCAATGCCCTCTATGAGATCGTGAATGCATTGAATGCCCATGAGCATGCAGATGCGGTCTACACCGATGAGGATAAAGTGACGGCGGAACTGGACGAGCATTTTCAGCCTCACTTAAAGCCTGATTTTAACATTGATCTCCTTCGTTCCAACAATTATATCTGCCATTTTTTTGTTGTCAGACGGCAGCTGGTGGAGGAAGTGGGAGGATTCCGCAGGAAATTTGACGGCGCTCAGGATTATGACTTTATTTTCCGCTGCGTGGAGAAGGCCCAGGAGGTTGTGCATGTGCCGGAGATCCTTTATCACTGGCGTACCCACAAGGCGTCCACAGCAGATAACCCGGCAAGCAAGATGTATGCTTTTGAGGCAGGTAAGCGTGCTATTGAAGCCCATCTTGAGAGAACCGGGGTGAAGGGCACCGTAAGCCATACGCCGGATCTTGGATTTTACAGAGTGAAATATCCGGTGCAGGGCCATCCCCTTGTTTCCATTATCATACCGAATAAGGACGAGAAGGAGACTTTGGAGAAGTGTCTGGAATCCATTCAGAAGAATACGCTTTATGACAACTATGAGATCATCATTGTGGAGAACAACAGTACCACAGATGAGATCTTTGATTACTATAAGAAGATTTCCCAGGATCCCAGGATCCATCTGATCTGCTGGAAAAAGGAATTTAACTATTCTGCTATCAACAATTTCGGTGTAAAAAATGCCAGAGGCGAGTACCTCCTTTTCCTGAATAATGATGTGACCATCATTACAGAAGACTGGATGGGAGAGATGCTTGGCGTGTGCCAGAGAAAAGAAGTAGGCGCTGTTGGCGTCAAGCTGATCTATCCGGACAATACCATCCAGCATGCAGGGTGCGTGATCGGAATCGGCGGAATTGCAGGCCACATGTTTGTGGATATGCCGGCGGAACGTACCGGATATCTTCATAAGGCTTCCATCCTGCAGGATATGAGTGCTGTGACGGCTGCCTGCATGATGATGAAGCGAAGTGCATTTGATAAAGTGGGCGGCTTCACAGAAGAGCTGGCTGTGGCATTTAATGATGTGGATCTCTGCCTGAAGACCATTAAGGCAGGATATCTGGTGGTGTACGATCCCTATGCGAGATTGTACCACATGGAGTCCAAGACACGTGGGGCAGAGAATAATGATGCAAAGATAAGGCGTTTCCAGAGGGAAATCGAATATATGCGGAGCAACTGGATCGACATCCTGAAAAAAGGAGATCCCAATTACAATAAGAATCTTTCCCTGACAAAATGGAACTATTCTTTGAAACCACTTCCGGGCATGACCGGCAAAAATGACGAGAAAGACTAAGGAGACATTATGCAGGAAGTATCAGTCATTATTCCTAATTATAATGGGATGGCATACTTAGAAGGTGTGCTTTCCAGCCTGGAACAGCAGGATTTTCAGAATTTCGAGACAATTCTTGTGGATAATGGATCCGCAGACGGAAGTGCTGCCTTTGTAATGGGGAATTTTCCCTGGGTGCATATTGTGGAACTGTCGGATAATTTCGGCTTTTCCAGGGCTGTAAATGAAGGAATTTATGCGTCAAGAGCACCTTATGTGCTTCTTTTAAATAACGATACAGAGGTGGATAAAAGCTTTGTAAGGGAAATGCTTGCCGCCATAAAAAGGCACAAGAAAGCTTTTTCCTGCAGTGCCAGGATGATCCGGTACCACGAAAGGGACAAGCTGGATGATGCCGGAAATTATTACTGCGCCCTTGGCTGGGCTTTTGCCCGGGGAAAAGGCAAAGACATCCACACCTATGAGAAAGAAGACCGGATCTTTACCTCCTGTGCAGGAGCGGCCATTTACCGTAAAAAGATTTTCGAAAAGATCGGTTATTTTGATGAAGAGCATTTTGCATATCTGGAGGATATTGATGTGGGGTACCGGGCCAGAATTTTTGGCTATGAGAACTGGTATGCGCCGAAGGCCCTGGTGTATCATGTGGGAAGCGGCACAAGCGGCTCCAGATACAATCAGTTCAAGACAAGATATTCTTCCAGAAACAATATTTATCTGATCTACAAAAATATGCCTGTTCTGCAGATCCTTTTGAACCTGCCATTTCTCATTGTGGGATTCGGTATGAAGATCCTGTTTTTTGCCCAGAAGGGAATGGGAAGAGAGTATATCGCAGGCATCAAAAATGGTTTTCAGATCAGCAGAAAGAATAAAAAGGTGAAATTTCATCTGAAAAATCTGGGCAGATATGGGAAAATCCAGCTGGAGCTGTGGTGGAACCTGATATACAGATTTTTGGCCTGAGAAAATTTTTCACATTTGATGTTTGAAGAATTTGTTGCAATTCTGTTTCATCTATTATAAGATAGAGAAAGTCACAGAGTAAAATAATTTCTGCAGGGAAAGACAGAAGTAGAAATTGTGAGCTGGTGTTCTGCAAGAGAACAGAGGCATCTGTGAAGAAGGCAGAGGTGGCAGAGATTGATTAGAGACAATCAGAAGAATTTCAGTCGACTCCATGTTGTTGTAGATGCCTGTGTAATTACAATCTCTTATTTTATCGCCTGGGCACTGAGGTTTATCGGACCTTTTGCGGCAAGTGCGGTACGTGCCAGAAGTTTTGAGCAATATATGTCTGCACTTGTTTTTATTTTGCCGGCGTATATATTGCTGTATCATGCGTTTTCCTTGTACGAGCCTATGCGTATGCAGGGAAGACGCCTTGTATTGTCCAATATTATCAAGGCGAATTCCCTTGGTATTCTGATCACTACATTTATTTTGTATACCATTGAAGAGGGAGATATTTCCCGTTCGGTGTTATACATGTTTTACGGGATCTGCATTGTGGCAAGCTGGGGAGCGAGGATGCTCATTTTCTACAGCCTGCGCAAAATGCGAAAGAGAGGCCTGAATCAGAAACAGGTTGTGCTGGTTGGATACAGCCGGGCAGCGGAAGAATATATCGACCGCATTCAGGAGAACCCTCAGTGGGGATATGTAGTGAGGGGGATTTTGGATGACAACGTTGCTGCTGGTACCTTATACAAAGGGATCAAGGTAATTGGAAGGATCGCCAATCTGAATGTGATCCTGCCGGAGAGCAGACTGGATGAGATTGCGATTACACTGGGATTAAGTGAATATTATCGACTGGAAGAGATTGTAGCGCTTTGCGAGAAGTCGGGCGTGCATACAAAGTTTATTCCGGATTATAATAAAATTATTCCGACGAAACCATATACAGAAGACATTCTTGGACTTCCGGTGATCAACATCCGGTATGTTCCTTTGAGTAATACTTTTAACGCTATGATAAAAAGAGTGATGGATATTTTCGGCTCCATTATCGGCATCATAGTGGCATCCCCGGTTATGCTGGTGATGTGTATCCTGATCAAGCTGACCTCCCCGGGACCGCTGATCTATCGTCAGGAGCGGGTTGGCCTTCATAACCAGACGTTCTGGATGTATAAGTTCCGTTCCATGGAGATCCAGCCGGAAGCAGAAGAGAAGAAGGCATGGACAGTAAAAAATGATCCCAGGGTTACGGGAATCGGCAGATTTATGCGAAGAACCAGTATTGATGAGCTCCCTCAGCTTTTTAACATTTTGAAGGGAGACATGAGTCTGGTCGGGCCAAGACCGGAGCGTCCGTTCTTTGTAGAGAAGTTCCGCGAAGAAATCCCAAGATATATGGTGAAGCATCAGGTAAGACCTGGCTTGACCGGATGGGCACAGGTAAATGGATACAGAGGCGACACTTCCATCCGTAAAAGGATTGAATATGATCTCTATTATATAGAGAACTGGAGTGTTGGTCTGGATATTAAGATCATGTTTATGACGATCTTTAAGGGATTCGTCAACAAGAATGCGTATTGAGAAAGGAAAGAAAGATGGCAAGACCTGGTAGCAAAAAGAGGATTGCTTTGTTTGTTCTGGAAATTATATGTCTGCTGCTGTTTATCGGCGGCCTGTATGTATACGGACAGATTGATTCCAGACTGAACAAGATTGAAACACCACAGCTGGATGAGAGCAAGATCGTTACCAATGTAACAGCTCCGCAGATGACCGGTTACACCACATATGCACTGTTCGGAATCGACCAGCGTTCCAAGAACGCTGCACTTACTGCACAGAACAGTGATACCATTATTATTGCAAGTATTAATAATGATACCAAAGAGGTGAAGCTTGCATCTGTATACAGAGATACCCTTCTGGATATCGGAAATGATACCTATACCAAGGCAAATTCAGCTTATGCCTATGGCGGCCCGGAGCAGGCGATTTCCATGCTGAATACTATGCTGGATCTGAACATCACGGATTATGTGACTGTTAATTTTAATGCCATGGTGTCTGCAATCGATGCCCTTGGCGGTCTTGATATTCCTCTTTCCTATGCGGAAATGGTATTTATGAATGACTATTGCGTGGAGACTTCCGAGGAGACTGGTAAGAGCTATACACCTGTAGAGCTGCCAGATCCTAAGCCGGAGAACGAGGAGGAAATCCTTGGAACCTATCACCTGAATGGCGTACAGTCTGTTTCCTACTGCCGTATCCGTTACACCGCAAGTATGGATATGGGACGTACAGAGCGTCAGCGCCGCGTGATCGGTATGATGGTTGATAAGGCGAAGACTGCAGGAATCGCTACTATTTTCAACATTATGGATGAAGTATTCCCGATGATCTCCACATCTGTCAGCAAGACAGAGATCCTGAACATGATCCCCAGTCTGATGGGATATAACATTGCAGATACTACCGGATTCCCATCCAAGTATAAATTTGCAGATGTTAAGAAGGCAAGTATGGTTGTTGCAGATACTCTTGAGGAGAATGTAAAAGAGCTCCATAAGTTCCTCTATGGTGCGGATGAGAATTATGAACCGTCCCAGAATATTGTAGCTGCAAATGCCAAGATCATTGAACTGGTTGGTGGTGCAGACACACTGGTTGACCAGGCTCCGCTGGCAAGCAATGAGGCTGGAACTTCAGACGAGATCGTATGGCAGGGTGACGGAAGCGGTAATTACGATTACAATGATTACAGCAGCGACAGCAGCTACGATAACAGTTCTGATTATGACAGCAGCTACGATAACAGTTCTGATTACGACAGTGGAAGCGATTACAGCGGCGGAAACGATTACGACAGCGGAAACGATTACGACAGCGGAAACGATTACGACAGCGGAAACGATTACGACAGCGGAAGTGATTATGACAGCGGCGATTATGATAACGGAGGCTACAGCGACGGAGACGATGGATCCGGAGATGGCAGCTTCGATGATGGAAGCGGATATTGATCAAACGGGTATCCGGTTGAATTAAAGTTTTTTCAGGGGGCCATCCGAAAGGAAGTGGTCCCCTTTTTCAAACGGGAGCAGCCGCCCTTTTTGCAGCTGGGGCGGTTGGGGAAACGCAGTGATTTTCCGTGAAAACAGAAGTGTTCGTTTATTGAGGAGAAATAGAATGGAGAAAGTTGATGTAATAATTCCAGCATATCGTCCAGGGCAGGAATTTGAAAAATTGCTGGAAGTCCTTTGCCAGCAGAGCTATGAAGTGGATCATATTCTGGTAATGAATACAGAAAAAAAGTTCTGGAATCCGTCCTGGGAAACGAAATTTCCAAAAGTAAAGGTGAAACATCTCAGCAAAGTGGAATTTGACCATGGCGGCACAAGACGTCAGGCGGCTCAGATATCAGAGGCGGATATTATGGTATTTATGACCCAGGATGCAGTTCCGGCAGACCGAAATCTGATCCGAAATCTGATCCGTCCATTGCAGGAAAATTCTCAGATAGGAGCTGCCTATGCAAGACAGCTGGCAAGAGAGGACTGCGCTTACCTGGAAAAATATACCCGGTCCTTTAATTATCCGGCACAGTCATCTGTGAAGTGGGAGAAGGATACCGGGCGCTATGGAATAAAAACCTATTTTTGCTCCAATGTTTGTGCTGCTTACAGAAAGAGCATTTATGAACAGATTGGTGGATTTGTTCCGAAAGCCATCTTTAATGAGGATATGATCTATGCAGGAACCATGGCAAAGAGAGGCTATGGAATTGCTTATGCTGCAGAGGCCCGTGTCATTCACTCCCACAACTATTCCTGCCGGCAGCAGTTCCACAGAAATTTTGACCTGGGTGTTTCCCAGGCGGAGCATCCGGAGATTTTTGAGGGAGTCCCCTCGGAAGGAGAAGGCCTCCGCCTTGTGAAAAAGAGTCTTGCCTATCTTGTAAAAACAGGACATGTGTGGCTGATTCCCAAGCTGGTGGGACAGAGCGGCTTTAAATATATGGGATATTTTCTGGGAAAAAGATACAAGAAGCTTCCTGAAAAAGTGATCCTGTTTTGCACAATGAATCGGGAATACTGGAAGCAAACCAAGGAATGATCCTATTTAAATTCAGTTAAGGTGGCACGTTTTTTGCGTGTCACCTTTTCTTAAAGAATCTATCACATTTTCAACACAATTGCTTGCTAAACTTGTATCATAAAATAAAAGAAAATGTTACGGAGCATACCTGTTACGGAAAGCACGGAAAGAACAGGATTGTGGATGAACATAGAAGGGAGCAAAAAATGAGTGAGGAATGGAATTGGGGTCAGGATCCTAAGAACACGGATGGTGAGCCCCAGAAGCCAGAGAATCCGGACGTGTCCGGACAGACTGGATCTGATCAGACAGCTGCCCCCGAAGATGATCTGAATGAGAATGTAACCTATCATTACAAATATACAAGCAGCAGGACATCAGATGGAACAGGAAATACAGCCGGAGGTAATTATTATGCCTCAGACAATAGTTCCGGCAGCACCTATGGGAATAGTGGAAATGCTTCTGACAGTTCCCCGTCGCAGAATTCAGAACCGAAATACGCACACTATCAGGTGGATGACCAGGAGAAGTCACCAGAAGAGGATACAAAGAAACGTCATAAAAGACCGCATCCGAAGCATCATGGTGAACGAAGTACATCCACCAGCTTTGGCAAAAAAGCCGGCAATACCATTACACTGGCTGTGATCTTCGGCCTGGTGGCAGGAATCGTGTTCCAGGCAGTAAATGGAATATCAGACCGGTATTTTAATAAGGAGACACAGACATCTGTTGGAACAGCAGAAACCCTTAGCTCCTCTGCTGCATCGGGAGATACCGGCACAGATGCTTCCGGCAGTACAGACAGCAGTGCAAGTGCAGAAACGGTTGCCAATGAGAAAGGACCGGTAGCTGGAGTTGCCCAGGCTGCAATGCCTTCTGTAGTAGCGATCACTTCTGTCAGCATGCAGGAGATCCGCAGCTTCTTCGGCTATGGAATGGAGTATCCAAGCACAGGAAGCGGTTCCGGTATTATTGTTGGTGAGAATGATGATGAGCTTCTGATCGCTACCAATAATCATGTGGTAGAAGGTGCCACGACTTTAAGCGTCTGCTTTATCGGCAGTGATGTGGTAAATGCAGAACAGGAGACAGAGAATTATGTAAATGGAAATGGTGACCTGAATATTGATGGCGCTGTTTCTGCCAAGATAAAGGGAACCGATGAGGATACAGACCTTGCCGTGATCGCAGTTGAGAAAAGCGATATCCCGGAGGAGACCATGAACCAGATCAAGATCGCCCAGCTTGGCAATTCCGATGATCTGGCAGTTGGAGAGCAGGTAGTAGCCATTGGCAATGCACTTGGCTATGGACAGACGGTAACATCCGGCTGGGTAAGTGCGCTGGGCCGTACGGTACAGTCTGATTCCAACACTTACGAGGATCTGATCCAGACAGATGCAGCCATCAATCCTGGAAACAGCGGCGGTGCCCTTTTGAATATGCAGGGAGAACTGATCGGCATTAACTGTGCGAAGATCGCATCAAGCAGTGTGGAAGGTACCGGATATGCCATTCCCATTTCCAAAGCGCAGCCGATCCTGGAAGACCTTATGAACCGTAAGACCAGAGATAAGGTTTCTGATGAGTCACAGGTTGGATATCTGGGAATTAAATTTGCAGATCTTTCCAGAGAGGCCATTCAGATGTATAATATGCCATCCGGTGCCTTTGTTATGTACGTGGCTCCTGGAGAGGCAGCAGACAATGCAGGAATTCAGAAGAGTGATATTATAACCAAACTGGATGGACAGAAGGTTTCCAGCAAGGCAGATATTAATGATAAGCTTCAGTATTATTCAGCTGGGGAACAGATTGAAATCGAGGTGGCGCGGTTAAATAACGGAGAGTATGAAGAGTCTACTGTAACCGTCACGCTGAGTGCAAGACCAGATAGTAATCAGTAATGTGCGAGGGGAGCCAAAAGC
The DNA here is from genome assembly GCF_052116245.1 of Blautia sp. Sow4_E7. Classification (NCBI taxonomy): domain Bacteria; kingdom Bacillati; phylum Bacillota; class Clostridia; order Lachnospirales; family Lachnospiraceae; genus Blautia; species Blautia sp. Sow4_E7. Next base: position 42,970 of record NZ_JBQKLL010000007.1, on the reverse strand, counting down.
TCCCCTTTATTCGTTGGAGTGGGTGGGCGGCGGCCCGGGACTTGGTTTTATGACATTTTATAAAAAGTTAATTTCTAAATTAGAGAAAAGTATGTTACAATAAGGCAACAAAACATTTGATGCAGAAGGAAAAGAAAGCTGGCGCTGATAAATGCCGGCAGCAGGAAAGGAATTATTGATATGACAGATCATTTTGACGATGAAAAAGAAGATATCATCGAGGGAGATATAACGGAGACAGGGAGCGACGATCACGAGGATGACAGCGATTATGAGAAATTCTGCTTCCTTTGCCACCGCCCGGAGAGCCAGGCTGGCAAGATGATCGAGCTGCCCAATAATATACATATCTGCAACGATTGTATGCAGAAGAGCTTTGATACCATGACACAGCAGATGAATAACGGACTGAATCTGAATGATCTTCTCAATATGCCAAATGTAAGCATGATCAATCTGGGAAGTCTTCAGGATGCCATTCCCCGTCCGAAGAAGGTAAAGAAGAAAAAAGAAAACGCCAAGCCGGAGATTGACCTTAAGAAAATCCCGGCACCACACAAGATCAAGGCAAGCCTTGATGAATATGTGATCGGTCAGGAGAGAGCCAAGAAGGTAATGTCTGTAGCTGTTTATAATCACTATAAGCGTGTGGCTACCGATACCATGGATGAGATCGAGATCGAGAAGTCCAATATGCTGATGATCGGACCTACCGGATGTGGTAAGACCTATCTTGTGAAGACCCTTGCCAGACTTCTGGATGTGCCGCTGGCCATTGCTGACGCTACCTCTCTGACAGAGGCCGGTTATATCGGTGATGATATTGAGAGTGTTGTTTCCAAGCTCCTTGCAGCTGCAGACAATGATGTGGAGAAGGCAGAGCATGGAATTATCTTTATCGATGAGATTGACAAGCTTGCAAAGAAGAAAAATACCAACCAGCGTGATGTAAGCGGTGAGGCAGTACAGCAGGGACTTCTGAAGCTTCTGGAGGGAAGCGAAGTGGAGGTGCCGGTAGGCGCTAACAGCAAGAATGCCATGGTTCCGATGGTGACGGTGAATACTAAGAATATTCTGTTTATCTGCGGCGGTGCGTTCCCGGATCTGGAGAACATTATCAAGGAGAGACTGAATAAGCAGGCTTCCATTGGCTTTTATGCAGACCTGAAGGACAAATATGACAACGATCCTCATATTCTGGAGAAGGTGACAGTGGACGATATCCGTACATTTGGCATGATCCCGGAATTTATTGGCCGTCTGCCGATCATATATACACTGGATGGCCTGAATGAAGACATGCTGGTACAGATCCTAAAGGAGCCGAAGAATGCCATTCTGAAGCAGTATCAGAAGCTTCTTGCCCTGGATGAGGTGAAGCTGGACTATGAGGAGGACGCGCTTCATGCCATTGCAGCCAAGGCACTGGAGAAGCATACTGGAGCCAGAGGACTTCGTGCGATTCTGGAGGAGTACATGCTGGATATTATGTATGAGATCCCAAAGGATGACAGCATTGGACAGGTGATCATCACCAGGGAATATATAGAGGGAACCGGTGGACCGAGAATTATGCTCAGAGGCCAGGAGGTTCCGCTGATCGGGGCGGCTGAGTAATTTGCCCGTTGCTGACAGGTTGTGAACAGCAGCATTTGATCTGTATGAATTACGTAAACAGATTTGTATGGCCCCCGCCCGGAATTTAGTAAAGGTAACATGTGTTTAAGCACTTTTTTATATGTAAAGGAGACGGTATTATGGCACGTGATTTTTTTGATGAGTTAAGCGACACAATTACAAGGACAACCAAAGATCTTGGCAAAAAAGCCGGCCAGCTGTATGAGACACAGAAGATCAGAAGCAAGATTTCCAGCGAAGAGCAGATGGTTCAGAAGCTGAAAGCGGACATTGGAAATGTGATCTTTGAGAAATACAAAGAAGGTGCAGAGGTGGATGAAGCCCTGAAGGGATTCTGTGAGGAAATCCAGCAGCATATGGACATTATTGCCGGATACAAAGATTCAGCAGCAGAATTGAAGGGACAGAAGATCTGTCCGGCATGTGGCAAGCATGTAGACAGAAGTGTATCCTTCTGTCCGTTCTGTGGATCTGTATGCCCCACTCCACAGCCAGAGACTGCTGAGGGAGATGTGGTCGACTCTGAGACAGAGGAGACTGTAGCAGAGGCAGGAAAGGCCGCTGAGGAAGCAGAAGAGACTGTAGAAGCGGAAAAGGCCGCTGAGGAAGCAGAAGAGACTGTAGAGGCAGAAAAGAGCGCGGAAGAAGCCGCAGCCCCGGCTGCTGAATCAGAAGAAACTGATGAGTGATAATTAAGTTTGTACAATAAGCATACTTTTGTGTATGCTATAAGGTACTTCTTTTTTAGAGGGCTCGTTTACTGGCTATAGGATGAACAGTAAGGTACAATCAAATTTAACAATATTAAGGAGGCAGCAGCTATGCTTTCTCTGACAATTGCCGGCGGAATTTTTCTGCTGGATTACAGAATTAAGGAATACATCGACAGCACCCGCCTTCAGGGAAGCCGGGAAGAGGTGCTGGGCGGCAGGCTGATCATTCGCAACTGTCATAACAAGGATATGGTTCTCGGCAAGGTGAAAATAGGCAGGGAGAACTGCCAGGAACTGTCCGCAGCCGGTCTTGGCTGTGCAGCAGAGGAATACTGGCATCTGCTTCTTCACGGAGGCAGTAAGCTGAGTAAGGCCGGACTTGCCATGATCGTAGGCGGTGGAATGTCCAATTATGTGGATCGCCGGAATAAAGGCTACGTCACAGACTATGTAAGCCTGAATGTGAAGAATAAAGAAATACGCAAGATCGCCTTTAATCTTTCGGATGTGTGCATTGCCACAGGCGCTGCTTTATGGGCAGTGGGTAATTTACTTCCTGATAAGAAGAAATAAGAGAATCAAACGCAAAAAGACACCCGGCATAAGTAGCCTGAGGTGTCTTTTGTCGTTTGTTTGAGTTGCTGCGGCTGCCGCAGTTCTCAGTTTTTCTGGGAGAGCCGTGAAGGGGGATAAGGGCGCTTTACATCTGTGCGTTCCAGCAGATAATCCACACTTACCTTATAGAAGTCTGCAATCTTGCACAAAATATCCAGGGGAATATGGCGTTCCCCGGTTTCATACCGCGAATAGGTACGCTGGCTCACATTGAGATAGTGTGCCAGATAGCCCTGCTTCAGATCGTGATCTTCCCGCAGCTCTCGGATTCTTTTGTACATCATATTTCATTTCTCTGGTGTAAAAGTATAAATAGTATTCGCCGTTACCTGTGAAAAGCCACAGTCTAACAACTTATTTCATTATAATTTGCGGCTTCCCGGGAACTGTTAAAAAGACCAAAATGGACTAATCATAAATCAAGGAAAGGATCCCATTTCTTCAAAAATAATATTTTTTAAATTTTTCAAATTTTTTTGAAAATTAGTGTTGACATTTGCTGGAATGTGTTGTATTATAATCAAGCAGTCGCGAGAGAGCGATTGAAACATAAGAAATGCAGGAGTGGCGGAATTGGCAGACGCGCAGGCTTCAGGTGCCTGTGGTCGCAAGATCGTGTGGGTTCAAGTCCCATCTCCTGCATTATTTTTTTCTTTTGTTACGAATACCAGAGCCGCTTATAATGTTGGCTGTGAGACACAGAAAGTCTCGTATGGAAGCAGGCTCTGATCCGGTAGCTTTTTTCTGTTGTGCAAATTTTTTTATGCACAACAGAATTTTTTTTTGCCCGTATATTGTTGAAAAAAGCACTTTGCTATGGTACAATCTTGAAGATTTAGGATAAAATAAGAAAGAAAATGACATAAGAAAGGGAGATTGTATGAAAGCATTTCTGATATTAGAAGATGGCCATGTATTTACAGGAACCAGCATTGGCTCTGCAAGGGAAGTCATCAGTGAGATCGTTTTTAATACTTCCATGACCGGTTATCTGGAAGTAATGACAGACCCGTCTTACGCAGGCCAGGCGGTATGCATGACCTATCCATTAATAGGAAACTACGGAATCTGTTATGATGACCAGGAATCCACCAGGCCGTGGATCGACGCATTTATCGTACGTGAATTATCCCGTGTTCCAAGCAATTTCAGAAGCGTTGACACCATTCAGCATTTCTTGACAAAACATGATATTCCTGGAATCGCAGGAATCGACACCAGAGCTCTTACCAAGATCCTCCGTGAGAAAGGTACCATGAACGGTATGATCACAACGGATGAAAATTATGACTTAAACGCAATTCTCCCCAAGTTAAAAGCATATACAACTGGTAAAGTAGTAGAAAAAGTAACCTGCCGTGAGAAAGAAATCCTTCCAGGAAATGGCCCGAAGGTTGCCCTTATGGACTTTGGTGCGAAACGCAATATTGCCCGTTCCCTGAACAAACGCGGCTGTCAGGTAACCATTTACCCGGCTCTTACACCGGCAGAAGAGATCCTTGGAGATCATCCAGACGGAATCATGCTCAGCAACGGCCCTGGAGATCCGAAGGAATGTACTTCTATTATTAAAGAAGTAAAGAAACTTTACGATTCCGATGTTCCGGTCTTTGCAATCTGTCTTGGACATCAGCTGATGGCACTCGCAACAGGCGGCGATACCTATAAGATGAAATACGGCCACCGCGGTGGAAACCATCCGGTAAAAGACCTTGCAACAGGCAGGGTTTACATCTCTTCCCAGAACCACGGCTACGTAGTAGATGCCAAGGATCTTGAGGAGAAAAATATTGCACACCCGGCATTTGTAAACGTCAATGACGGCACAAACGAAGGAATGGCATACGTTGGAAAGAACATTTTCACAGTGCAGTTCCATCCGGAGGCATGCCCGGGACCACAGGATTCCGGTTACCTGTTTGACAGATTTATGGATATGATGGGAGGAAATAAATAATGCCAAGAAATAAAGACATTAAAAAAGTACTTGTTATTGGTTCCGGTCCGATCATCATCGGCCAGGCAGCAGAGTTTGACTACGCAGGAACACAGGCTTGCCGTTCCCTGAAAGAAGAAGGCCTGGAGGTTGTTCTTCTGAACTCCAACCCGGCTACCATTATGACAGATAAAGATATTGCAGACCGCGTTTACATCGAGCCTCTTACTGTAGAAGTGGTAGAGCAGCTGATCCTGAAGGAGAAACCGGACAGCGTTCTTCCTACCCTGGGCGGTCAGGCAGGTCTGAACCTTGCCATGGAACTGGACGAGAAAGGCTTCCTGAAAGAGCATAATGTAAGACTGATCGGTACCACAGCCCAGACCATCAAGAAGGCTGAGGACCGTCAGGAATTTAAAGATACCATGGAGAAGATCGGTGAGCCGGTTGCAGCATCCAAGGTTGTTACCACAGTAGAGGATGGTCTTGCATTTACCAACACCATCGGCTACCCGGTTGTTCTTCGTCCTGCTTATACCCTTGGCGGAAGCGGCGGCGGAATTGCACACAATGAATATGAGCTTCGTGAGATCCTGGAGAACGGTCTCCGTCTTTCCCGTGTAGGAGAGGTTCTGGTAGAGCGCTGCATTGCAGGCTGGAAAGAGATCGAGTACGAGGTAATGCGTGATAGTGCAGGAAACTGTATCACCGTCTGCAACATGGAGAACATTGACCCGGTTGGTGTCCACACAGGAGACTCCATCGTAGTTGCTCCGTCCCAGACTCTTGGAGACAAAGAGTACCAGATGCTCCGTACCTCTGCCCTGAACATTATCACAGAGCTTGGAATCACAGGTGGATGTAACGTTCAGTATGCACTGAAGCCAGACAGCTTCGAATACTGTGTTATCGAGGTTAACCCTCGTGTAAGTCGTTCCTCTGCACTTGCAAGTAAGGCAACTGGTTACCCGATTGCCAAGGTTGCAGCGAAGATCGCACTTGGCTACACCCTGGATGAGATCCCTAACGCCATCACTGGAAAAACATACGCAAGTTTCGAGCCAATGCTTGACTACTGTGTAGTTAAGATCCCGAGACTTCCATTTGATAAATTTATTACAGCTAAGAGAACCCTTACCACACAGATGAAAGCTACTGGTGAGGTTATGAGTATCTGCCATAACTTTGAGGGCGCTCTTATGAAAGCAATCCGTTCTCTGGAGCAGCATGTAGACAGCCTGATGTCCTACGATTTTACACAGCTTACAGACGAGGAACTGCTGGATGAGCTGGCAATCGTAGATGACCGCAGAATCTGGAAGATCGCAGAAGCAATCCGCCGTGGTATGCCGCAGTCCATGCTTCATGACATTACCCAGATCGACATCTGGTTCATTGACAAACTGGCAATCCTTGTTGGAATGGAAAATGCCCTGAAGACCAGAAAGCTTACCAAAGAGCTTCTTCTGGAAGCAAAACGCATGGAGTTCCCGGACTACATCATTGCCCGCCTTACAGGAAGAACTGAGGAGGAGATCAAAGACCTCCGTGCAGAGTACGGTATCAAAGCCGCTTATAAGATGGTTGACACCTGTGCAGCTGAGTTTGCAGCTGCTACTCCATATTACTATTCCGTATATGGTGACGAAGGTACTGAAAATGAGGCAGTTGCCACACCGGATAAGAAAAAGATCCTGGTACTTGGTTCTGGCCCGATCCGTATTGGACAGGGTATCGAGTTCGACTTCTGCTCTGTACATTGTACCTGGGCTTTTGCAAAAGAAGGCTACGAGACCATTATCATCAACAACAACCCGGAGACTGTAAGTACAGACTTCGATATTGCAGACAAGCTGTATTTCGAGCCTCTTACACCGGAGGATGTTGAGAATGTTGTAAATATTGAGAAACCGGACGGAGCTGTTGTCCAGTTCGGTGGACAGACCGCCATCAAGCTGACCGAAGCCCTTACCAAGATGGGCGTGAAGATCCTTGGAACATCTGCTGAGAACGTAGATGCTGCAGAGGACCGCGAGCTGTTTGATGAGATCCTGGAGAAATGCCAGATCCCGAGACCGAAGGGACATACCGTATTTACCGCAGAAGAGGCGAAAAAGGCTGCCAACGAGCTGGGCTATCCGGTTCTGGTTCGTCCTTCCTACGTACTTGGCGGACAGGGTATGAGAATCGCTGTAAGCGATGAGGATGTGGAAGAGTACATCGGTGTGATCAACCAGATCGCACAGGAGCACCCGATCCTTGTAGATAAGTACCTGATGGGAAAAGAGATCGAGGTTGACGCAGTCTGCGACGGCGAAGACATTCTGATCCCTGGTATTATGGAGCATATTGAGCGTGCCGGAATCCACTCCGGTGACAGTATTTCCGTATATCCTGCAAGAACCATCAGCGCGAAGGCGAAAGAGACCATTGCAGAGTACACCAAACGTCTTGCAAGAGCACTGCATGTAATCGGTATGATCAACATCCAGTTCATCGTGCTTGGAGATGATGTATACGTAATCGAGGTAAACCCGCGTTCCAGCCGTACGGTACCTTATATCAGCAAGGTTACCGGAATCCCAATCGTACCGCTGGCAACCAAGGTAATCCTTGGATACAAGCTGAAAGATATGGGTTACGAGCCAGGTCTTCAGCCAGAGGCAAAACATATTGCCATCAAGATGCCGGTATTCTCCTTCGAGAAGATCCGCGGCGCTGATATCAGCCTTGGACCTGAGATGAAATCTACTGGTGAGTGCCTTGGTATTGCAGAGACCTTCAATGAGGCCCTGTATAAAGCATTCCTGGGAGCTGGAATCTGCCTTCCAAAGTACAAGAACATGATCATGACAGTCAGACCGGAAGAGCAGGAGGATGCTGTACCGATCGCTAAGAGATTTGAGGCACTTGGATACCGTATCTATGCCACAAGAGGAACTGCCAATACTCTGAAAGCGCATGGCGTTAAGGTAATCCGTACCAACAAGCTGGAGCAGCCTGCACCGAACCTTATGGACCTGATCCTTGGACATAAGATCGATGTGGTAATCGACATCCCGTCCCAGGGTGTTGAGCATCAGAAGGACGGTTTCGTGATCAGACGTAACGCGATTGAGACTGGTGTTAATGTTCTTACCAGCCTTGATACCGCAGAGGCTCTGGTAACCAGCCTTGAGAACACAGATGCGAATAAGCTGAGCCTGATTGATATTGCGACCATTGCAAGAAGATAAAAGAAAGTAATCTGTTAAACAAAAGCTAAATTTTGCGAAAAATGCAAAATACAAGTTTACGAAAGCAAAGTTGTGTAATATACTAAAGAGGACGGAGAAGTTCAGGTCTCCGTCCTCATTTTGTTAAAGTGAGTGCGTTGGAGATTACAGATCAGCCAGAATGGGTACTGGCACAGCTGATTAAAGAAGCTGGCAGAAGGATTTTCCATGCATTCATAAGAAAGGGGTAGAAATGGATATTATCGAACTTTTAAAGGTAATTCTCCTTGGTATCGTTGAGGGAATTACAGAGTGGCTCCCCATCAGCAGTACTGGCCACATGATCCTGGTAGATGAATTTATCCATCTGAATGTTTTACAGGATTTCATGGACGTATTCCTGGTTGTGATCCAGCTTGGAGCCATCCTTGCAGTTGTTGTTTTGTATTGGAATAAGCTGTGGCCTTTTTACATAAAGAAGCTTCCAAGAAGAACCCAGATGGCCATTGCCAAGAAACCGAAATGGGCACAGGTGATCCTGAATTTCGTTGAGCGCTTCTGCGACAAGGAAAAATGGGTGCTGTGGTTTAAGATCGTGGTAGCATGTCTGCCGACCATTATTATTGCATTTCCATTTAATGATTTCATTGAGGAACATTTTAACAACTATGTAGTGGTTGCCATTGCGCTGATCGTCTACGGTGTTCTGTTTATTATTGTGGAAAACTATAACAAAGGCAGAGAGCCGCAGTGCACAAGTCTGGAAGATTTATCTTTCAAGACTGCATTCCTTATCGGCTGCTTCCAGGTGCTTTCCGTTGTTCCGGGTACATCCAGATCTGGATCTACCATTATCGGAGGAATCCTGGTTGGTACTTCCCGTACAGTAGCTGCTGAGTTCACCTTCTTCCTCGGCATTCCGGTTATGTTCGGAGCCAGCCTTCTGAAGCTTGTGAAATTCGGTTTTGGCTTTACCGGTACAGAGGTATTGATCCTGGTGATCGGTATGGTAGTTGCATTTGTAGTTTCTATTCTTGCAATTAAGTTCCTGATGGGCTATATCAAGAAACATGATTTCAAGGCCTTTGGATGGTACAGAATCGTACTTGGTGCGCTGGTACTGGTTTACTTTATTGGAAAAACCTTACTGGCATAAATTACATATAAGAAATTTGGACGCCAGCCTGCATGGGAAACTTTGCGGGCTGGCGTTTTTTCTTATCATAGATGTTTCATTACTTGAAAGAATCGGGTATAATGTTAATTAAGAATTTGATAAAAATGAGGTGCACTATGGGAAAATATATAATGGCATTGGATCAGGGGACTACAAGCTCCAGATGTATTTTATTTGATAAGAAGGGAAATATGTGCAGCGTAGCACAAAAAGAGTACAAGCAGTATTACCCCAAGCCAGGCTGGGTAGAGCATGATCCCAAGGAAATCTGGTCCTCCCAGATTTCTGTGGCTACAGAGGCCATGAGCATGATCGGTGTGGACGCAGAGGATATCCACGCCATCGGAATTACCAATCAGCGTGAGACCACCATTGTATGGGACAAAAAGACAGGAGAGCCTGTTTATCCGGCAATCGTATGGCTGTGCCGCAGAACAGCTGATATGATCGAGAAGATGGAAAAAGACGGCATGTCAGAGCTGATCCGAAAGAAAACCGGCCTGATCCCGGACGCCTATTTTTCCGGAACGAAATTGAAATGGATCCTGGATCATGTAGAAGGTTCCAGAGAGCGGGCGAAGAATGGGGAACTTCTTTTTGGAACTGTAGATACCTGGCTGATCTGGAAATTGACAAAAGGAAAAGTTCATGTGACGGATTACACCAACGCCTCCAGAACCATGCTTTTTGACATCCATGAGAGAAAATGGGATAAAGAGATTCTGGAATACCTGGATATCCCAGAGTGTATGCTGCCGGAAGTGAAGCCAAGCAGCTGTATTTATGGCTATACCAATGAGAACCTGATCGGCGGCAGAATCCCCATTGCCGGTGCGGCAGGAGACCAGCAGGCGGCCCTTTTTGGACAGTGCTGCTTTGAGTCCGGGGATGTGAAGAATACATATGGTACCGGCTGTTTTATGCTCATGCATACAGGAGATAAGGCAGTAGAGTCAAAGAACGGACTTCTTACCACTATTGCGGTGAAAGCAGACGGAACCCCTGGATATGCCCTGGAGGGAAGCGTTTTCGTAGCAGGTGCTGCCATTCAGTGGCTGAGAGATGAAGTGGGAATTCTGGAGAGCTCTCCGGACTCAGAGAAATATTGTCTGTCTGTGCCGGACACAAACGGTGTTTACGTAGTACCGGCTTTCACAGGTCTTGGTGCACCATACTGGGATCAGTATGCAAGAGGTGCTATCCTTGGTCTTACCAGAGGCGCAGGAAAAGCTCATCTGGTGCGTGCAACCGTAGAGTCCCTGGCCTATCAGGTGCACGACGTTCTGGAAGCCATGGAGAAGGATTCCGGCCTTGATCTCAGCGCCCTCCGTGTAGACGGTGGCGCCAGCGCCAACAACTTCCTCATGCAGTTCCAGGCCGACCTCCTTGACACTCAGCTGGTCCGCCCAAGCTGCATTGAAACCACCGCCCTTGGTGCCTCCTACCTTGCAGGCCTTGCCACCAGCTTCTGGAAAGACGCTTCCGAGGTAAAAAGCAACTGGCAGATCGGCCAGCAGTTCGCACCTCAGATGACTGAAGAAGAGCGTAAGAAGAAGCTGAAAGGGTGGAAAAAGGCTGTGAAGTGTACGTTCGAGTGGGCGAAGGATGAGGAAGAATAAAAACTGAGTTGGAAATTATTTTTGGTTATAGTATGATAAAAAGAACAGATGTATTTTCTAAAAAGGAGGTGCGGTTATTATGGGAAGTTATTTGAATCCGGGAAGTATTGAATTTGAGGAATGTTTAAATTCAGAGATTTATGTGGATAAAACCGGCTTGCTTATTCAGACAAACCGTTTACTTCGGACAAAGCAGAAATTCGTATGTATCAGCCGCCCCAGGCGATTTGGAAAGTCCATGGCAGCAGATATGCTGGCAGCATATTACGGACAGGGAGAAAATACAGAAGAACTTTTTCGCGGACTAAAAATCAGTGAAGCCCCTACATTTCATCAGCATTTGAACCAATATGATGTAATAAAAATTAACATGCAGGAATTTCTTAGCACAACGAAAAGGGTGGAAGAAATGCTGAAAATGTTAAGTGACTATTTGGTTTGGGATCTAAAGGAGACATATGCGGCTGTAAGATTGCGCGATGAAAAGAATCTGATTCAGGTTATGAAGGATGTTTTTGCGTACACAGGTCATCCATTTGTAATTTTGATCGATGAATGGGATTGCCTGTTTCGTGAATACAAACAGAATGTAGATGCGCAGAAAGCGTATCTTGATTTTTTGAGGGCATGGCTGAAGGACAAAGCATATGTGGCACTTGCATATATGACAGGTATTCTGCCAGTGAAGAAGTATGGTTCCCATTCTGCACTTAATATGTTTACAGAGTATTCTATGACCAATCCGCGGGAAATGGCGGAATATTTTGGTTTTACAGAAGAGGAAGTGAAGGCACTTTGTGAGAAATATAAGCGCTGTTTTGAGGAAGCACAGGCATGGTACGATGGTTATGAACTGGTAGCAGTTGAAGAGGAAAAGAAGCGGATCTATTCTATGTACAGTCCGAAATCTGTTGTGGATGCTATGCTTTCTGGGATTTTTGATAATTACTGGAATCAGACAGAAACCTATGAGGCATTGAAAATCTATATCCAGATGAATTTTGATGGTCTGAAGGATTCTGTGATCCGTATGCTGGCAGGAGACCGAATACCAATTAATATTGGCACTTTTTCCAATGATATGACTACCTTTCAGAGTAAGGATGACGTTCTCACCCTGCTGGTACATCTGGGATATTTAAGCTATCGTTGGACAGATAAAACAGTGGCGATTCCAAATAAAGAGGTTGCACAGGAATATATCAATGCGATCAGCAGTATGGATTGGAATGAGGTTATTCACTCGGTAGAAGCTTCAAAGAAACTGCAGGAGGCGCTGTGGAATATGGATGGCGAAGCAGTCGCAAATGGGATTGATAAAGTTCATCAGGAAATTTCTATTCTCGAATATAATGACGAAAACTCTTTAAGCTGCACCATTCACCTGGCATTTTATTTTGCCCGGGAGTATTATACCATTATTCGGGAATTGCCTACAGGAAAAGGATTCGCTGACGTATGCTTTATTCCAAGAAAAAGCTATGCAGATAAACCTGCTGTGGTAATCGAACTTAAATGGGATAAAGAAGCAGAAGGCGCAATCAAACAGATTAATGATAAAAATTATGTAGCTGCATTGAAAGAGTATCATGGAAATCTGCTGCTTGTGGGGATAAACTATGATAAGAAGACGAAGAGACACAGCTGTAAGATTGAAAAATTAAAGATATAAAAACTTACAATCGGGAATTAAACTTTACATTTAATGAAAGAAGGAGAAAAATTCCTTGACTTAAAGTCCACTTTAACATGTATAATAAAAAAAATAGATCTGGCCATAGAGCAATTTCAGGTTTCCGCGAATCTCCTTTCTGCTCTATGGCCAGTCTTTCAAGAAAGGAGTATTTCATCATGGATAAAATCAAAAAGAATTTCGGTTTTGGCTGTATGCGTCTTCCTATGAAGGATGGCGAAGTTGACAAGGAACAGATGTGTAAAATGGTAGATACCTTCCTGGAGCAGGGCTTTAATTATTTTGATACTGCTCACGGATATCTGGATGGAAAAAGCGAGCTTGCCCTTCGCGACTGCCTGACCAGCTGTCATGACCGCAGCGAATATATCCTTACCAATAAGCTTACCAACTTCTATTTTAAATCAGAAGAAGAAATCAGACCATTTTTTGAGAGCCAGTTGAAAGCCTGCGGCGTAGATTATTTCGACTTTTACCTTATGCATGCACAGAGTGAAGAGATTTTTAAATACTTTAAAAAATGCCACGCTTATGAGACTGCTCTTCAGTTGAAAGAAGAGGGTAAGATCCGTCATTTTGGAATTTCCTTCCATGACAAGGCTGAAGCTCTGGATCAGATTCTTACCGAGTATCCTCAGATTGAGGTTGTTCAGATTCAGTTTAACTATCTGGATTATGAGGATCCAGCCGTACAGAGCCGTAAGTGTTACGAAGTCTGTCGTAAGCACAATAAACCTGTGCTGATCATGGAACCTGTTAAGGGCGGTAACCTTGTAAAACTTCCATCAGATGCCAAGAAGGTTCTGGATGATCTTCACGGCGGCAGCCCGGCAAGCTATGCACTTCGTTTTGCAGCTGGATTTGATGGTGTTCTCATGGTTCTTTCCGGTATGAGCAATATGGAACAGATGGAAGACAACATCAGCTTTATGAAAGACTTCCAGCCTCTGAATGAGAAAGAAATGGAAGCAGTCCACAAGGTAGCAGATATTTTCCACCAGAAGCACGCAATTCCGTGTACTGCCTGTCGCTACTGTACCGCTGGATGCCCGAAACAGATTTCCATCCCGGATCTTTTCGCCTGCATGAATGCCAAGAAGGTATTTAACGACTGGAATGCAAATTACTACTACAGCAACGTCCACACGGTACATAACGGCAAAGCCTCCGACTGTATCAAGTGCGGCAAATGCGAAAAAGCCTGCCCACAGCATCTCCCAATCAGAGATCTGCTGGAAGATGTGGCGAAGGAATTTGAAACTGAGCAGAAATAATATTTTGGCGGATCCAGTTGTGTGGATCCGCCATTTTTTATATAAATTTAATATCTATATTTCTCTATGTATGTTAAAATATTGTGTAACCTGTTTTTGTGTTCTAAATAGGAGGCGTTCTATTGACCTTTGAATGGGACGAAGAAAAACAAATTAAACCAAAGAAAACACGGGATTGATTTCGAGACCGCTATGCTTGTCTTTAATGACTTACAGCGAATAGAAATCTACGATATGGAACACAGCACTTCAGAAGACAGGTACAATACTATTGGTATGGTGCATGATGTACTATTTGTAGTCTACACGGAGCGCAAAGAGAACATTCGGTTAATTTCTGCAAGAATTGCCACAAAGACGGAAAGGAGTATTTATTTTGATCAAGACAGTTACCTTGAATAGGAATCAGCAGCCAACAGAAGAGCAGATTCGGCAAATTGAAGAAGCCGCTAAAAGAGAAATTGTCTTTGACGAAGACTCTCCTGCACTTACACCTGCAATGGAAAAGGCATTTCGTTTGGCTGTAAAGAATCGAAATACACAGAAGAAAACAAGTGTCTCATAATTGTAAATATTGGACACGATTCAAAACTTTTTTGGCGGATCTATTTAGTTAGATCCGCCAGATTTATCTTAATTTACGAAAGCATTTTATTCCGCCTTTTTATATTTAATATAATTCACCACCATCATAGCCAGCTTAAACGTCAGCGCATCCTCAAAAGTTCGGATATCCAGCCCGAATTTCTTCTGCAGCTTCTCGAAGCGGTACACCAGTGTGTTTCGGTGTACGTAAAGCTGTCTGGAGGTTTCGGAAAGATTCAGGTTATTTTCGAAGAAGGTGCGGATGGTAGTGAGTGTCTCGTCGTCAATAGAATCCAGAATCTCTTCTTTGAAAAATTCGTCAATAAACATTTCGCAGATCTCCACCGGAAGCTGGTAGATCAGACGTCCGATTCCAAGACGGTTATATCCAAACACATTCTTGCCAGTATAAAAAATCTTGCCTACTTCCAGGGCAGTACGGGCTTCCTTGTAAGCATCCGGAAGCTGCTTCAGATCATCCGCAATATTGCTGTAAGAAACCCAGGCGGAGGTCATGGCCTCGGTATTCAGCATGTCCACCAGCATATGGGCAATATCATCCAGATCGGAGTAATCCTCAGAAGGCTGCAGTTCACGGAGGACAATAATTCCAGAATCATCGATAGCAGTAATAAAGTCCCTGGTCTTAGCTGCGAAAATATTGCGGATGGTAGCTAGGGCATTTTCATCCTTGCTCTGCTTGGTCTCTACCAGGAAAACAGCACGCCGTACAGTGGTTGCAATATGAAGCTTCTTGGCGCGGTTAAAAGCGTCTACCTCAGAGTAGGAGCCAAGGAGAAGATTCTGCATAAATACGTTCTTGTCGCTTTTTTCCATGTAGGCAGTAAGCAGGCTTTCAATCTGGCAGACTGCCAGTTCCCCGATGGTGGAAGCGGCCTCTGCATTTCCCCATACGATCAGGATGTACTGAAGCTGGTGGCTTTCTGTCACTTTATACAGACGGCAGTTCATATTGGAAATACACAGCGTCTCATCTTCCTTAAATTCTTCTAGCTTCTCTTCAGAAGGAAGGGCTCTGTCGCAGGTGCTGATATAAATGGTGTTATCTAAATTTACAAGGCAGAAATCCAGATGACTGATGTTCTTCCAGTCTTCCAGACATTTCTGGAGAATCTGAAGTAATTTCATAGGTGTGCTCCTTTGTAATGCGGCAAATATGAAATTCCGCAAATCTTTTCCATTATTATAATATAAAAAGCCCCAGGGGAAAACCCCTGAGGCCTAAATTCATTCTTCTAAATATTAGTTGCAGATAACAAGCTCTGTCTCTTTATCGAAGAAGTGAGATTTCTCCATATCGAATGCGAATTTGATTGTATCGCCTGTCTTGGAGTTTGTACGAGGATCAACTCGTGCTGTAACCTGAGTTCCGTTTACATCGAAGTACAGGAATACTTCAGCACCAAGAAGCTCATAAACTTTAACGGTAGATGTCATTGGAGCGCTTGGAGAAGCCTCGATGAACATCTGGGAATCATGGATATCCTCTGGACGGATACCAAGAACAACTGTCTTGCCAACATAGCCATTGTCTTTGAGAACTTTAGCTTTTGCTGCTGGGATAACAACGTCATACTCACCGATCTTAGCAACAAGGTCGCCGCCTTTTTCTGCAATCTGAGCGTCAAGGAAGTTCATCTGCGGGGATCCCATGAATCCTGCAACGAACAGATTGCCTGGCTGCTCATAAAGGTGCTGTGGTGTATCAACCTGCTGAACAACACCATCTTTCATAACAACGATTCTGGTACCAAGGGTCATAGCCTCTGTCTGGTCATGTGTTACATAGATGATTGTTGCGCCCAGTCTCTGATGGATCTTGGAGATCTCGATACGCATCTGAACACGAAGTTTAGCATCCAGGTTGGAAAGAGGCTCATCCATAAGGAATACCTTAGGATTACGAACGATAGCACGTCCCATAGCAACACGCTGTCTCTGTCCACCGGAAAGAGCCTTCGGTTTACGATCAAGAAGTTTCTCAAGGTCAAGGATTCTGGCTGCCTCTCTAACAGCTTTATCGATCTGGTCCTTCGGAACTTTACGAAGCTTCAGACCAAATGCCATGTTATCATATACTGTCATATGAGGATACAGAGCGTAGTTCTGGAATACCATTGCGATATCACGGTCTTTCGGCTCTACATCGTTCATAACTTTGTCACCGATCTTTAATGTACCACCGCTAATCTCCTCAAGACCTGCGATCATACGAAGTGTTGTAGATTTTCCACATCCAGATGGTCCAACGAAGATGATGAACTCTTTATCTTCGATTTCAAGGTTGAAATCTTTAACTGCCTGGAAACCATTCGGGTAAGTTTTGTTAATGTGCTGTAATGATAAGCTTGCCATGATTTTTCCTCCAAAATTTTCAATTAATTAATATGCTTAAAAAAGTTCGATGCTTTTTTCATCTGTTGTTAGTATAGCGAAAACCACCCCAAAGGGCTAGGGCAGAATCGTACAAACTTTTAAACAGTTTCTTGTCAATCTGACGAAAAAGCAGTAGCTTTTGGTGCACGCTTCTCATTTATAAACATTCCCTGTAGTGATTTTGCATGAAAAAGCTGCTGAAACCAGTCACATTTGCACAAAAACAGGTAGTAGATGTTCAGCCCGCAGCCATGCATGGTCTCATAATTGCCCTGGCCTTTGGCTAAAATGACATCTGCACTCTGCAAAAGCTCCCGGGCGTGGGTGCTGATTCCGTGAAACCAGGTGCCCCCTACATCACTGCCATTTCCCAGTACAGGTACAATATCAGTAAGTCCGCAGAACTCCGCATCCTCCATGGTAGCGTCGTTTCCAGCAGGCAGACCGCGCACCAGGGCTGTGATCCTTATGTTGGGAAAAGTTTTTTTCAGCACCTGAATAGCAAGCTTGTCCAGGACGATCTCTCCGCAGTTGTCGGTAATATACACAACATTGGATGCCTTCTTCATGTCCTGACAGAAATTCCGGTACTCCTGTTCATCCAGCCCGTCCTTGTTTTCACTTTTAATAAGAGAAAGCGCAGTTTCCTTGCTGACTTCCGGAAGGGCTGCAAAGTCGATATAGTTGCCAGTGCGGGCGTAAATAAGCGCAGCCTTTAGTGGATCCTCAGAATAGCGGATGGTGGAACGAAGGTCGTCCTCCAGATCCAGCATAAGCTGGTCGTATTCCCGGTTGATCTGACGAAAATCTTCCATAGGAACACCCCAGAAGGAGCAGTAGAATTTCTTCAGCTCTGTGGAAATGCTGGGAACGCAGTCTTCTTCCTTTGGCTGGTCAAAACGACGGCGGATTTCTTCCATATATTGCTTCTTCCTGTCCTCATCGTCAAAATGACGGATCTTTGCCTCCTGTTTCCGGAGCTGACAGGCCATACATTTTGGATTTAATTTCATAGATGCCTCCTGAAAATGAAATATCGAATTAACAGAAACTATAATTATTTATATTATAGCAAAAATTGTCTGACAAAACTAGAGCATGTTTGAAAAAGAGAAAATAATTGGACAAATATGCGCGTACTATGATGAAATAAACATAGAAAAACGTTTAATTGAACTGGAAATATAGTAATAATACATAAAAACCAAGCATAAAATCTATAATAATAGCCGAAAAAAATAAATGGTATTTACAAATCCCGTTTAGCGTGCTACTATCTGTTTAAAGATAAATAAAACGATTAACAAGAAACCAGTAAAACAAAAGAAAAACAAGGTATCAATCCTGTTTTTTATTTTTTACAAAGGAAATTAAACGATTAATCAAAATCGACAAAGGCAGGTGCAAAAATGAAAAAACACTTGAAACAGTTGGATCTGAAGAGAATCCGGATCACAGACAGCCTGTTTGGGGAATATGTGAATAAAGTAAGCGAGAAGATCATTCCCCATCAGTGGAAGATTCTCAACGACCAGCTGGAAGACGCAGAGCCTACCTATTGTATCCGTAATTTCCGCATTGCCGCAGGAGAGGAAGAGGGAGAGCGAAAAGGAGTTGTTTTCCAGGACACAGACCTTTACAAATGGCTGGAATCCGTTGCCTACACCATAGCAGGCGGCAGGGGAGAGAACCTGGAGAAACTGGCAGATCAGGTAATCGACCTGATCGGGAAAGCCCAGGAGCCAGACGGTTACCTGAACACCTATTTTTCCATCAATGCTCCCACGAAGAAGTGGACCAACCTGGTGGAAGGCCATGAACTGTACACCGCAGGTCATATGATCGAAGCAGCAGTTGCCTATTATCAGGCAACCGGTAAGGAGAAATTCCTTAACATTGCGAAAAAGAATGCAGATCTTATATGCAGGGTGTTTGGTACAGGGGAAGGCCAGAAGCGAGGCTATCCGGGGCATCAGGAAATCGAACTTGCACTGGTGAAGCTTTACAAGGTAACTGGAGAGAGAGCATATCTGCACCAGGCTGAGTACTTCATCAGGGAGCGGGGCAGAAATCCTAATTACCTGCAGGCTGAGATCGCGGGAAGAGGACATCCGGAATTTTTCCCGGAGTTCGAGCGATACGATCTGGAATACTCACAAGCTCACAAGCCTCCTGTAGAACAGGATGAGGCAGTTGGACATGCAGTCCGGGAAATGTACATGTGTTCCGCAATGGCAGACCTTGCCGGGGAGTGCGACGATCCGCAGCTTATGGAAGCCTGCGAGAGGATCTGGAACAACATGACAGACCGTAGGATGTACATTACAGGTGGAATCGGAAGCAGCGGTTTCCGTGAACGCTTTACTACGGATTACGACCTTCCAAACAGCACTAATTATTCTGAGACTTGTGCTTCCATCGGCGTGATGATGTTTGGCCAGAGAATGGCAGCTATCACAGGGGATGCCTCCTATTATGATTATGTGGAGAAGGCACTTTATAACACCGTGATCGCAGGGATCAACATTGCAGGAGACCGGTACTTTTATGTAAACCCGCTTGAGGTGGTTCCGGAATTTTGTACAGAGCACACCTACATGGAACATGTGAAGCCGGTAAGACAGAAGTGGTTTGGCGTTGCCTGCTGTCCGCCAAATGTGGGAAGGACACTTGCTTCTCTGGGACAGTACATATACGCAGGAGATGATGAGGCGGTTTATATTAATCAGTTTATCTCATCTACGGCAGATACGGAACTTGGCGAAAGTCAGATAAAGATAAAAATGGATTCCACACTTTTACAGGATGGAAAGGTCCAGATCGAGGTACAGTCCTCAGGACCAGGAAACCTGAACATCCGCATTCCATGGTACAGTGAGAAATGCGAATGTATACAGAATGGAATTTCCATAGAGATACAGCCGGAAAAAGGTTATCAGAAGCTTAGTTTTTCACCGGGAGACACCCACATCAGTCTTGATTTCCATGTGATTCCAAGATGGATGGGAGCCAACGATTCGGTGAGAGCCGATGCAGGAAAAGCTGCTCTTATGAAAGGTCCTCTGGTATATTGCCTGGAGGAAAAAGAGAATGGCAGATATCTTTCCCAGATTTTTATAGAAGAGAATACTTCTATAGAAGAAACGGCTCCGGCAGAAGAACTGGTAGGAAATGTTCCAACTCTTTCCTATAAAGGAATCCGGGTAAGGAACAAAGGCGCAGCTGGCGCGGACCAGTTATACGGAAGCGTAGAACTGGAAAAAGAAGAAGTTTCCCTGAAAGCCGTTCCATATTGTATGTGGAATAACCGGGGCGAAGGGGAAATGATGGTATGGCAGAAGTTAAGAATATAAAAGTGCAGCAATGATTTATTACGCAGCACAAAAAATGGGGTAAGTTAGAAACAGTAAATGTTTACAGCGGCCAGGCAAAGCCGTTATAATAAGATTAAGAAAAGGAGAAGTAGTATGAAGAAAAAACAGTTATTGGGGATTTTACTTGCAGGAACAATGATGGTTGGAGCAGCAGTTCCGGTTTTTGCAGAAGACGGTGACAGAGTGAAGATCACATATGCCCAGTGGGGAAATGAGACTGAGACAGCTGCTACACAGGCAGTTGCAGACAAGTTTAACAGCGAGCAGGACAAGATCGAAGTAGAAGTTGTAAAGATCGACCATGACACCTACGTTACCAAGTTGAACGCTATGGCAACAGCTGGCGAGCTTCCGGATACCGGTATTATGAGTGAAGCCGGCGTTCTGAAATTTGCTGAGAACGGACTTCTTGCAGACATCAGCTCCATGTACGGCGAAGGCGATGCGAAACCGCTTGACTGCCTTACATTCCGCTATGACGGCACACCAGTTGCATACTCCGCAGCAAACGAGGTCCTGAACCTTTGGTACAACAACGACCTTCTGAAAGAGGTTTGCGAGAAACAGGGAATCGATCCATCAGAGGTGACTCCTCCTGCAGACGCTGAAGATGCATGGGATTGGGATACTTTTGTTCAGACAGCACAGAAGCTGACTCTGGATATCAATGGAAAGAACGCTCTGGATCCAGACTTTGATCCGGATAACGTAGATATTTACGGATGCACCATCAACACCCTGCCATGGCAGCTGGAAGTTTGGGCGAAGTCAAACGGCGGCGGATATTACAGTGAAGACGGTTCCGAGTGCACCATCGACTCTCCGGAGACTATCGAAGCACTCCAGAAGATCGCAGATCTGTCAGACGTTTACCACTGCGCACCTCCTGTAACAAGTGCAGCAAATGCTCTTGAGTCCTCCCTTGGAAGCAAAAAAGTGGTTATGGCAACAGATGGTGCCTGGAACGTCGGCACCTTCCTTGGACCAAGCGCTGATTTCGATTATGGCGTAGGTGTTCTTCCTTACATGAAAGAAAAAGTTACAATCTGTACTGGTGGACCAAACGTTGTATTCTCCACCACAGAGCATCCGGAAGAAGCTATGGAATGGCTGAAATGGTACTATCAGGAAGAGAATTCCTGGTCACTGATTGAAGCTGGAACATGGATGCCGATCCTGGATTCCTGGTATACAGATCCTGAGAAAACAGACAAATGGATCAGCAACCCGAACTATCCGGACAAAGACATGTACAAGAGCGCAGTTGTTGATTACGCTATGAACAATGCACAGTCCACATCCTGGTATTATGTAAACGGAACAGAAGAGTTCA
The DNA here is from genome assembly GCF_052116245.1 of Blautia sp. Sow4_E7. Lineage (NCBI taxonomy): Bacteria > Bacillati > Bacillota > Clostridia > Lachnospirales > Lachnospiraceae > Blautia > Blautia sp. Sow4_E7. The sequence goes on along the minus strand of NZ_JBQKLL010000007.1, from coordinate 21,401 downwards.
ACGCAACTCTGGATTCTGTATTCTCAAGCGTATGGGCTGGAGAAGAGACCATGGAAGAAGCAATCAACGAGAACCTGGAAGAGCTTCAGGACATCTTTGCTGAGAACAATGGCTGATAAAATTAGTCTTTGAAAATCTATTAGAAAAAGCAGCATAGCAACTGGGCTGACTGGTTACGGCCGGTCAGCCCGCTTTTAAAGAGGTGCGGGCATGAAATCAAATAAGACAAACAAAATGCAAGTGAAATCAAGAGCCGGTAGAAAAGAAGAAAGGACCGCTTATCTCTGTCTGATACCGGCATTTCTTGGAGTAAGTCTGATCAGTTACCTGCCGACTCTGGCAGTGTTTGTTTTAAGTGTTTTTAAGTGGAACGGTCTTTCCTCACCAGAGTTCGTGGGGATGGAAAACTTCCAGCGTATTTTTACAAAAGATATTTATTTTGCAGATTCTATAAAAGCGACAATTTTGTACGCTCTTCTGGCTGTGGTGGGAGCTATCATTTATTCCCTTCTGGTAGCCTTGCTCCTGAATATGAAAATATGGGGACGGACATTTTTCCGTTCTATCTTCTTCATTCCATACCTTTTGCCGGCAATCGGTGTTTACAAAGGATGGCAATGGTTATATGAAGGCAACTTCGGACTTTTCAACTTTGTTCTTCGAATGATGGGGCTGAAGCCCCAGAGATTCCTGGACAGCCCAAGTCAGGTAGTGCCTTCCCTGGTGGTGATCGCAATCTGGACAAGCGGCAACCTGATCGTGGTTTTCCTGGCGGGACTTCAGAATGTACCAAGGGTTTACATGGAGGCAGCGGAGATTGATGGTGCAAATGCATGGCAGCGTTTCTGGAACGTTACCATTCCAAGCATTTCCCCTATCATTTTCTACAACGTGCTGACTGCCCTGATCACACATCTTCAGGTTATCAACCCGGCACTGGCCCTCACAGACGGCGGCCCGGGCAAAAAGTCCATGTTTATGTCCTACGTCATTTATCTTTATGCATTTAAGAAAAACAAGCTGGGATATGCAGCCGCTTATTCGGTTATCTTCTTTATCCTGGTTGGTATTTTCACAGCAGTACTCTTTAAGACACAGAAAGAGCAGATTTTCGGAGAGGGGGAATGAGAAATGGCTGGAAAAATGGCAAGCAGAAAGCGAAAAGAAAAAGCCTTTAACATTCTGGCGTTTTTCATTGTACTGATCCTGGCCGCACTGGTGCTCCTTCCAATCTGGTGGATCTTTCGTTCCTCCCTGATGAGCACTGCAGCACTGAATGAGTATCCACCGTCTTTTATTCCACACGAGTGGCTTTGGTCAAACTATTCCAAGGCGCTGGAGACTTTTGAGTACTGGACTTATTTTAAGAACACCTTTACCATTATCATTCCGGCAGTTACCTTTGGTACCATCACAGCTATCTTCTGCGGATACGCTTTTGCAAGACTTCGTTTCCGCGGGAAAAAGCTGATCTTCAACATCTGTGTTGGAACCATTCTTCTTCCAGGTATGGTAACTCTGATTCCTCTGTATATTTTCTGGACAAAGGGAATGGGACTTGGTGATACATACTGGCCGCTGATCCTGCCATTCTTAACTGGCGGCGGCTTCTTCAATATTTTCCTGATCCGTCAGTTCCTGATGACAATTCCGAAGGAGCTTGACGAGGCAGCTTCCATTGATGGCGCTGGAAGAATGAGGATCCTGTGGACCATTCTTGTTCCATCTATCAAACCGGCGGTTGTGGTTGTTGGAATGATGCTGTTCATCCAGATCTGGAACGACCTGCTTCAGCAGATTATTTACATTAACAGTATGAGCAAGTTTACCTTTGCCATTGCGCTGACTAACTTTACAGGTTCCTTTGGAACCAACTGGCCGGTGGCGCTGGCGGCGACCTTTATGACAATTCTTCCAGGTATTGTGATCTACATCTTCGGACAGAAGAGCTTTGTGGAAGGTATTGTGCTGACTGGTATGAAGAACTAAATGCGCACGCTGCTTCCAAAATTTATGGTTGCTAATTATGCTTTGGATGACAAATTATAACAATATTAACATTTTCAGGCAGGGCGGCAGCCCTGCCTGTACGAAGTTTAGCAGAGGCTATTCAAAGACAATATTTCAAGAGAGTTCAGTGAGGCTGTGTGCCGCGAAGCATTTTGCGGCGAATAAAATGAACAGTAATGTTTAGGAGATGCATATGAGACTGACAAAGAGATTTATGGATTGGTACCAGGGAAATAACGATAAGGAGAAGGAAACCCCAAAAGGCGGCGCGAAGCGAGTGGGCTATGTACTCTGGAATTATGCCGGCAGACTGGTTGCAGCAAACCTGCTGTTTCTCATATGCTGTATTCCAGTGGTGACGATCCCGGCTGCGCTGTCCGCGCTGAACCGTTATCTTACTGCAATCTACAGAGTTGGCTACGGCTTTTCCCTGGAGGATTACTGGAAAGAATTTAAATCCGACATTGTAAAAAATCTTCCAGCCGGAGTGCTCACAGGTGTCCTTGGATTTTATTCCTATTATCTGCTCAGCCTTGCCGGAAATTTCGGTCAGGGAACTACTCATGACGTGCTGATTGGATGCGGAATTGGAGTCATGATTTTTGTCATTCTCATTGGAGCTTACTATTTTGTAATGTCTGCTATGCTGGAGCTGAGTGTGTGGGCATTGCTGAAAAATACGTTTCTCATAATGGTGCTGGAGTGGAAAATGAGCATCGTGATCGTGGTGACAGTGGTAATTGCTGGTGGAATTTTGCTGGCCCTGGCACCATATTCTCTGTTTCTTCTGCTTACCATTGGAATTTCATTTCCTCAGATGGTTGTGTATGCCTGCGTGGACCGAGCGGTGGAGAGAAGAGTGCTGCAGCCGTTTGAGAGGCAGAAGGCGGAGTAACCAAATCCCGTTACTGTTCACAGAGTGGACAGCAACCCAATCCCAACTCGGCGAGGTTAGATACCGAAGTAGTGATTGTAGCTGTGAATGAAGTATGATAAGATTATATATAGTAAATTTGTCCGATAATAGAATTTTGGATTTGGCGCGAGGCCATTTAGAGCCTGTTTGAAAAATCATTCCTGCAATCTGTACGCCCCACAAATTGTGACGCACATCTTACAGAAAGCCTTTTTCAAACATGCTCTAACACAATAAGAAAACCGGAAGGAGATTCCTATGCCGACCATAAAAGAAATTGCAAAAGCCTGCAACGTATCTGTTGCCACAGTTTCCAATATTATCAATCATAAAGGCAGTGTTGGTGATGCCACCAGGGAGCGTGTAGAGCAGGTAATCCGTGAAATGAACTACACCCCCAACTACGTGGCCAAGAATCTGAAAACCAAGAACACCAGAAGCATCGGTGTTATCGCAGAGGATATGACAGTCTTTGCCCTTCCAGACATTATTGACGGAATCACGGAATACTGCGAGGAAGCTGATTACCAGATTCTCCTTGTGAATCTCCGTCTCTACAAGAAATTCCAGGACAACTATTACCGTGACAACCGCCACAAGGACATTGTACGCCAGGAAATCCAGAAGCTTCTGGCAAAACAGGTAGAGGGAATTATCTACGTGGCAGCCCATGAGCGCCTGATCGACATCCTCCCGGAAGACCTGCCCATTCCAATGGTGGTTGCTTACAGTTTCACAGGCAGCGAGAAAATCCCTTCTGTAGTAGTGAAGGATATTAAAGGAGCCCACAATCTTGTCAGCTATATTGTCTCCCGTGGGCACAAGAAAATCGGTGTCATCGCAGGCAAGAAAGAGAGTATCCACACCCAGTCCCGTCTGGAAGGCTACCAGAAAGCCCTGTTCGAAGGTGGTATTCTTTACGATCCAGACATGATCACTTACGGAGACTGGGATCGCCAGAGTGGCTACGCCAACACGGACATCCTTCTGGAAAAAGGTGCCACCGCCATTTTCTGCATGAACGACTTCATGGCCGGCGGAACCTACGACCGCCTGGAAGAGCTTGGTCTTCACGCGGGCAAGGATGTAGCCGTAGCTGGCTACGACAACCGTGAAATGGCCTGCTACGAAAAACCTCCCCTCACCACCATGGCTCTCCCCCTTCACGACATCGGCTACAAAGCCTGCCAGATCATCATCGGCATCCTGACCAATGAAGAAGTAGAACTGGACAATGGAAACTGCTTCGTAGAGTGCATTCCCTGCATCCGGGAATCCGTGAACCAGGCAGAATGAAATTGTATAGCAAAAGAGATATGGCAGCATAAAATCTGAGTAAGATGCAGCCATATCTCTTTTTTGAAAGATTATAAAATGTTATGGAAATTTCTCGGACTTTCTTATTGTCAGTTGCCATCAACCAGCAATTTTACATGGTATATTCATGTAGCAGACCATTTCAGGAGCGGTCTTAGTGAAGACGAGATCCATGACTTACGTAGACTTATGCGAGAGGGCTCTCCCGAGCGCATTAGTCGAAGTTAGTCATTAACTTGTCGGAACGTTGCTCCGGTCTGCGGTGAATATACCATGTGAAATTGCGTACGGAAAATCAATATTATTTCACAGCAGCTTTAGCAAACTCTGTAGTAACGAGCTGCTCATAATCTACCCGCTCTGTAAGTTCCCCCGCACTTTCCAAAATATCCTGCAGTAGCTCAAAACTATCCTTCTCAAACACCAGATTCTCCTTCCATGTATCCTGCTCATAATAACGTGTCACAATAGTGGTAAGTGTCTCCAGATCCGTCTCAGGGAACTGCGGTGCGATCACCTGTGCAATCTCCTCCGGAGAATGACTCTGTACGTAATCCATACCCCTCTGAAGCGCGTTGGTAAAGCTCTGGATCACCTGTGGATTCTCATCCAGAAAACTGGTCTTCGCACTATATGAAGTATAAGGAACATACCCCGAATCCACACCAAGAGAAGCCACTACATATCCAGCCCCCTCTTTTTCCAGAGCTGTGGCCGAAGGCTCAAACTCAACTGTAAAAGCCGCCGACATATCCCCGGTAAAAGCCGCAGCCGTAGATCCAAAGTCAATACTCTGGTCAATCTCCAGATCCGTAGCAGGATCAATACCATGATTTTTCAGAATATACTCAAACACCATTTCCGGCATGCCGCCCTTACGTCCTCCAAGAACTCTGGTATCCCTCAGATCATCCCATGTAAAATCCGGCATTTCCTCCCTTGCAACCAGGAAATTTCCAGCCCGCTGTGTGAGCTGCGCGAAATTCACAACCGGATCAGTAGCACCTTCCTGGAAAGCATAAATAGAAGCCTCAGCCCCCATAAACCCAATATCAGCCTCCCCGGAAATAACCGCTGTCATCGTCTTATCCGCCCCGAACCCTGTAACCAGTGTCAGATCCAGACCTTCCTCCGCGAAATACCCTTCCTCAATGGCCACATACTGCGGCGCATAAAAAATCGAATGCGCCACCTCATTCAAAGTAACCCTGGTAAGCTCCTTCTCCTCTTTTTCCCCCGCAAAAACCGCAATCGGCAGCGCCGTCACCGCCAAAACCACAGCGGCAGCCAGTGAAATCCATCTTTTATTTTTCATGTGGAGACTCCTTTTTTGACTTCTGATTTTAGGATATGCAGAAAATTAGAGAAAAGTTCATAATGTATCTCTAACTTTATGGTTAGAGGCTGTGGTTTTCACCCCTTTGTGTAACTTTCTATATGTTTTTGGTGTAATTCCTGTTTTCTTCTTGAATACTTTTATAAAAAATGAAATCACAAAAACCTGTCAGTTGTGCAACTTCTGTTATGTTATACTCTGAGGACGATAATAGCTTCATAGAGCATGTTAAACGAATATATTGCGGGGATTTTTGTAGCGAAAGAATTACGTTCCCATGGAATTGGCAGGCAGCTTTTGAATTATGTAAAACAGAGATATGAAAAGCTCTCATTGGAGGTGTATCGGAAAAACATCCGGGCAATTGCATTTTATCAGAGGGAAGGCTTTTCGATTCTGTCAGAAGCGGTTGATGAAGACACAGATGAGAAAGAATATATAATGGTCTGGAAGAAAGAAAATTGAATTATTTTCTCATGACGAATATGTTTTGACTCGTTGTAAACCCAGTGGAATGATGCTATAATTCAGCCAGATAAATCGGCTCATACCGAAATGATTTTTATGGAGGGATTAGAGATGTTGATGTTGCTGCAAATGGCATTGTACTGTCTACTGTTTATTGGTCTGGTGAAATGTGCAGTGAAGGATAATGGACTTAATGTTCTCTATTTTTACCCGAAAGAATACATAGAGGAAGCTCATAAGCGGGGCATTGCGGATAAGGATGCCACGATGAAAAAGGGAAAACGCTTTATGACACCATTCCTCATTATTATCTTTGTTGCGCTGATTTTGATCATTGCCTTCTGGAACCATGTTACAGATTTTAAAACTGCCTATATCCAGGCGTATCTTTTCCTTGTGGTTATGAACTGGTTTGACGGTATCGTGCTTGACAGAGTGTGGGTAGTACATAGCAAGATCTGGCGTATCGAGGGAATGGAAGGTGTCCCTTACATAAAATCCTGGAAAACTGTACTGGTAAAACGTACTGCAGCCATGGTGCTGTATCTGGTTGTTGCACTGGTGATTGCTGGGATTGTGGTGTTGATTGGGAAAATTTGAATCAAGATGCTCATAGCCAGAGGGACTCATGCGTGGGTCCCCTTTTTATTAATATTAGGAGAAAAATCAATGAAGATATATGAAATACAAGAGCGTACCTTTTTACTGAATATCCTTCTGGAAATCTGGGAAGGTTCCGTCCGTGCGACGCATAATTTTCTTTCAGATGAAGAGGTGGATCAGATCAAAGAATATGTTCCAATGGCGTTGAAAAATGTAGAATATTTGCTCATTGCAGAAAATGAGTCTGGTGAACCTGTTGGATTTATGGGAATAGAAAATAATCGCCTGGAAATGCTTTTCCTGTCTTCTAAAGAGCGGGGAAAAGGACTTGGCAGAAAGTTGCTTCAATACGGAATTGAGAATTACGCAGTAGGAGAGCTCACCGTCAACGAACAGAATCCTCAGGCGGTAGGCTTCTATGAGCATTTAGGTTTTCAAACCTACAAAAGAACAGAATACGATGAAGAAGGAAATCCATATCCGCTATTATATATGAAACGTGGCAGTGGTGGAAACTGATCCGGATTTTCTGCGGCTCATTGGAAAGGCTGCGGAATACTTCGGGAAGGATATAGCTGCTCACACTGTTGATCGCAGATATCTTAAGCAGATCTGTATGTTCCTGTTCCCGGATATCCAGAGCCTCCTGCCAGAGATCCTCCAGACGGTGGGCAACAGAAATAAAAGATTTTCCCTTGTCTGTTAAAACAATTCTTTTTTGTCCTTTTTTCCGCTCAAATAAGGTGTAGCCTAGTTCGGCTTCCAAAGTCTGTATACGCCTGGTCAGCGCAGGCTGGGTGACAAAGAGATTATTTGAAAACACCAGCAGAGGTTTTGCCCTATGCAAGAAGTTATCTTCTGATCATTCTTCTGGGGCTTCCAGTTACTTTTTTATATAATTGGTGTGCCGCTGCGCTTCAGGCAGCAGGAGACACGAAAACTCCACTTTGTACCCTTCTGATCGCCATGAGCCTGAATACGGTTCTGGATCTGCTCTTTGTAGTGGGATTTCACAGAGGCACAGAAGGAACCGCAGCGGTCACAGTAATTGCCCAGGGAACCGCTTCGGTGATCTGCCTTTGTATTATGAGAAAAAAGCACAGGGAATTTTTCTTCGACCGTTCCGTCGTGGGATGGGACACCTGGCTGGTAAAAAGAACGGCAAAATTCGGTCTGGTATCAGCGCTGCATCAATCCAGCCTGTATAAGGGACTGACGGTAATGCTGGCGCTGGCTGTGTGCCTGTCCATATTGATGGCGGCAGTGACGAGGAACGCGGTTATTTTACTGATGGGAAATCCATCGGAAGAGGTACTTCAAAATGCGGATGCCTATATGATGGTCATTTCGCTGGTATATGTTTTCTGTTTCACGGGAAGCACGTTTGTAGGATATTTCCGGGGAATTGGAAGAGTGGAAGTGCCGGTGATCGGATCCATATTACAGATATCAATTCGTGTTATACTGTCCTATGCTTGGATCCAGACATTGGGTTTGAAAGCGGTTGCTCTGGCTACTGGAATTGGCTGGATGGCGATTGTGGCGTATCAGAGTGTGACATACTGGAGAACCGTAAAAAGTGGACGGTAATTATTTTGGTGATTACGCGGGCATAAAATGGTTTATGTTATAGGAAAAAGTGACTTGAAATTATGAGAAATACGAAAAAGAGCAGCGAGCCAAACTACGTGCTTACACGGAACCTTGGCTCGCTGCTGTTATAAGGTGCAAAACTCGCGGAGCGTGTTTTGTCTCATCAAACTAATTTGTGTTTATTTCCTTGCCACAAGATGCGCCCGGAAGCCTTTCTGCTTCTCCATAGTGAGCACCTTGAACCCTGCTTTCTCTGCCATAGCAACGAATTCTGCCTGTTTGCAGATTTTCACATCGCCATGTCCAACCAGTTTTGCCAGGGGCATTTCAAAATGGTTCATCAGCCAGACGACAAAGTTGGAAGCTGTATAATCGCGAAAGATCAGTCTGCCGCCTTTGCGGAGCACGCGGTAGGCGCTGTTGAAGAAATCCTGTGGATTGGGATAGTGGTGGAAGCTGTTGGCGCAGATGATGTCATCGAAAGAGCCTTCAGCAAAAGGCAGATTCTCACTGTCCCCAACAATAAATTCCGTGTTGGAAAGGTTCTTTGCCTGGGCTGCCTGGATCATTCCAGGAGTGAGATCCAGACCTACGTAGTGCTTATCCGGATACTTTTTATGAAGCAGCTCGATCATGGGACCGGTTCCGCAGCCGCAGTCCAGCACATCATGAAACTCTTCTTTTTCCAGTTCCGCCAGAATTGGCGGGTAATCGTCCTTGCACATTTCGTAAATGCCAGCATGCCCGCTGTCGTAGACTTTTGCGGCCTGGGTAAATTCCTTGATAGAAAGTTCTTTATATTCTTCCGGTGTCATAACGCCCCTCCCCCTTAATGTAAAAATAATGGTTAGAATATACTAACTAAAGTACCATATATTCTGGCAAAAGTCAAAGGGAATATTGCTTGCAAAAAGAATAGTATTGTTTTAATTCTATTTAGGTGCTATAATAAAAGCCATAGATAAAAATTCCACAGAGCGAGGTACAAAAATGTCAGCATTAACTGTGAGCCAGGAAGATGAAAAAAGAGTCAAAGGGATGGGATTTCTGAACAACAGAGGAACGGATCTTTTTTCCGCGAGAGTCCTTACCACAAATGGAAAAGTAACCGCAGCCCAGCACCGCTGCATGGCAGATGCCGCAGAGAAATTTGGAAACGGAACCCTTCTGTATACCACCAGACTTTCTGTGGAAATCCAGGGAATCCCTTATGAGAAAATTGAAGAATTCCAGAAATTTATTGCAAAGGAAGGCTTAGTGACCGGTGGAACAGGCGCTAAGGTGCGTCCTGTAGTATCCTGTAAGGGTACCACCTGCCAGTATGGACTTCTGGATTCCTACGCAATCTCAGAGGAAATCTACAAACGCTTTTATGAAGGCTACAGAGATGTGGCGCTGCCCCATAAATTTAAGATCGCAGTAGGCGGCTGCCCTAACAACTGTGTAAAGCCGAATCTGAATGATGTGGGCATTATCGGCCAGCGAATTCCGGAAGTGAACACGGATGTCTGTAAAGGCTGTAAAAAATGCGTCATCGAAGCCGCCTGTCCAAATAAAGTAGCCAAGGTGGTAGATGGAAAGATCCAGATCGACAAGGATACCTGCAAGCACTGCGGTCGCTGCGTTGGAAAATGTCCGTTCCATACCATCGAGGACGGAACTTACGGTTATAAGATCTACATAGGCGGCCGCTGGGGCAAGAATGTTTCAATGGGACGAGAACTTAGCAAGATTTTCACCTCCAAAGAAGAAGCCCTGGATGTGATTGAAAAAGCGATCCTTTTCTTCCGCGATAACGGGATCAAGGGAGAGCGTTTTGCAGAGACGATAGAGCGGATTGGATTTGAGAATGTTGAGAAAGAATTGATTTAAGAAGATAGGCAGGAGACCTTTAGCAAGGCTCCTGCCTTTTTAGAGAAAAAAGTAAATTTTCTTGACAAAAGTATTAGCCGCAACTAACATATAACTATATTAGTCCAAATAGTGTTGTGTTCACTATTTAATAGTCCTATGATATGGAGGTACGAACCATGAAGGTCCATGAATTCAGCGAAAAAACAAATCCGGTTATAATGCTTTTTTCAGGCACAATATGCTATTGGAAGGGAAATTTTCATAACGTTATTGATAAATTGTCCGAGAAGTTCCTGGTAGCGGCAGTGGCATATACCGGATTTGATGAAAGCGATTCAGAAAACTACACCTGTGTGGAAGACGAGCTGAACAAGATCGAGCAGTACATAAAAGAGCATTACAATGGCAAAATCTGTGCAGCCTACGGATGTTCCCTGGGCGGAACCTTTGTTTCCCACCTGGCAGCCAGACATAACATTCATATGCAGTACGGAATTATCGGCAGATCCCAATCCCTATAACCGCACATTTGTGGCAATGACAGGCCGGGATAAATATGACATGAGCTTTATCACCAAAGAAAGCATTAAGAATCAATTCAAGTCCGACCTGATTACGCCTCTTCCAGAGCAGATTGACAACGGGGAGACCGAAATTCATGTGTTCTATGCGAAAAAGATGGGCGAAAAATACTTAGACAGATACAAAAAATATTTTAAAAACCCCATCATCCACGAGCATGATATGCGGCATGAGGAATTCTTCGGTCTTCACCCGGATGAGTGGTGTGAACTGGTAGAGGAAATTTGCCTAAAATAACGAAACCATTTCGAAAATCTGTAACACCTGGAAGTTTTGTGTTAAAATACAGTAAGTAACAACTAACTTCCGTACAGAAAGCAGAGGCAGCAATGATGAAAAAGCAATTTTTTGAGAACGAAAAAGATGGTTTCTACGGTACTTATTACGAAAATCCAAAGGGCGCAAGCTGTGCTATGATCGGCTTGTTTGGTGATGATCCCAATGACTATATGGCGAAATGCGGAGCCAAGTGGCTTCACAGAAATGGGGTAAATGTTCTTTGCATGTCACCTGGGAAAAAGAATTACAGCCATGTGAACTTTCCACTGGAGCGGATTGGAAACGCCATTAAATGGCTGAAAAAGAATGGCAACCGAAAGGTGGGGATTATGGGGATGAGTACAGCTGGTATGGATTCCATTGCTGCAGCGTCCTATTTTCCAGATATTACACTGACTTTTGGACTTACTGCCAGCGATTTTGTATGGCAGGGTTTTGAACAGGGCAAAAAAGATGGCTGCAGAGAATGGCCGATCCCAAATGCCTCCACCCTTTCCTGGCAGGGCAAGCCCCTTCCCTATATGCCTTTTGTTTATGAACATCCGGTATACTGGCAGAAAATAGAAGAGGAAACAAAAGGTTCCGGAGACATTGAACGCAGCACCTGTCTGTTTATCGATTCGGAGAAGGCGAGAGAGCATACGGAAGAGGAAATGATAAAGGTGGAGAACATCAAGGGAAAGCTGTTCCTGATCGGTGCAGATGACGATTCCTTCTGGGAAGCAGGAAAATATGTCCGCCGCATGGACCAGCGCTTAAAAGAGCGTCCTCACACCTGTCAGTATGAGGCGCTTGCATATGCGCATGGAACCCACTTCGTTCTGCCGGAATCATTGCTTCGTATTGCTTTGCCTGTAGGTTTGAAATTCGTGATGAAGTTCATCTTCAAGGCAGCGAAAGATTACCCGGATGAATGTGAAGCCACAAGGAAAGATATTGACAGGAGACTGTCGGCGGCATTAAGAAAATGGATTACGGAATAAAAAGGGGTGAAATTCCCCATAAAAAGATATTATTTGGACCCAAAGGCAGACCTATATAGGATCTGCTTTTGGGTCCACGTTATATAGGAGTTTATTTCCCAAACCGACGAGATGGATGAAAAACCAGTAAAGCCCCCAGAATAAGAACCGCCGTAATAGACAAGCTTGCCGGATACGCCATCATCAGTGCTGAGAATGTCCGGTTCTTCGGGAAAACAGCATATACCCATGCAATCCTTGTTCCGCACACCCCAATGGTGGTAAGCACTGCCGGGACAAGGGAAATCCCGAATCTCCGGAGATATCCGGACATCACCTCATAGAGCATGCTGAAAATATAAGCAATAAAGATGATCACCAGACGCTGATAGCCAATCTCAATGACCTGTGGATTCCTGTTAAAAAGAGAAAGCAAAAACTTACCACTGGAAAGGATCAGTACGACCGTGGCAATGGCAATCCCGTTTACCGTCATTTTAAAACAGATCACAAAGAGCAGATTTAAAAGCACGTTTAACACGCCGGAAAAAGCCAGTGCCTGTAAAGGAACTTTGGTATCACCGGTGCTTCGGAAAATTGCGGCTTCAAAATTATATAAAAAGATTACTGGCAATCCGAGCAGATAAATCCGGATATACAATAGTGCATAAGGGAATACATCCGCGGGCACATTCAGCAGGCTGAGCAGGTTTTTAATAAAAAACTCTCCCAGAAGAGTGACAAGGATTCCACCAATAAAAGCTGCTAGAACAGATGTATGTACTATTTCTTCTACCGTCTTCTTATCCCTCCGTCCAATGGCATTGGCGATCACAACGTTGGTTCCCAGGAAATCCCGATAAATAAATTTAAGATAACCCCGATCACAGGGCTGTTGGCACCTACCGCAGCGATTGCAGCAGTCCGGTCTGTGCTGGCAAAATTGCCTACAATTGCCACATCCGAAGCATTAAACAACTGCTCCAGCATTCCAGTCGCCGCAACCGGAAGGGCATACAGGGGAATTTTATTCCATATAGGACCATTTAAAATGTCCATTTTCTGCGATTGTTTTGCGAAACTCATAAAGACACCTCTTAAAAATTTTTATAATTTCAGCGCTTATATTATATATTCAAAGAAAAATAATATCCAATACCTATTCACTATGATGAAATATAGAAAAAAGGAATAATAAGGTGTAAAAGCAGCTTGTTCCCATAGTTCTCGCTCAGACAAGTTTTGTACTCAATGTAAGGGACACCTGAAATTTGTAAGATATAACAAAAATCCCCTTAAAAAATGTGAAAATTGCATTCTGTTACGGGCACAAAAGTATGCTAAAATAGTAAATAAGTCAAAACTAACAACGGGAAGATGAATGAAATCTGACGAAAAGGGGGTACCAGTTATGAGCAGAATGGGAAACAAAATCCAGGAGAAATTTATGGCGATGAAGTTCCGGGGGAAGGAAATCTTCAAGCCTTTGAACACAGGAAGAATTGACGAACATGTAAGCTGCATCCGGGAATATGTAGCCAACATTTTCTTTTATACAAAGAACGGTAAAACCATCATGATCGATGCTGGCTATAACTATGAGCGCCTGGAAGAGAAAATGGGCTGGCTTCATATTGCTCCGAAAAGCATTGATACTATCCTGATCACGCACCAGGATACTGACCATATGGGCGCTCTGGAAAACGACACCGAGCTTTTATTTAAAGACGCTACGATCTACCTTAGCGAAATCGAGAACCGTTACCTGACCGCAGAAGTCCGGCGCAAGGTTTACGGAGGCTGGTACAAGCTCCCTCTTGTAAAAACAGACAACAAACGAGTTCTTCTTCAGGATGGTGATGTCTTTAACATTGGCGATATTAAAATTGAATGTTTCCTGGTACCTGGCCATACCTGGGGACATCTTTGCTATCTGCTGGACGACAAATACCTGTTCACAGGAGACACCATCTGGTTCGGTCCGGACGGCGGCTATTCTTTTCTGGATGCCCTGGCGGAAGACAATGAGCTTGCCAGGAAGTCCCTTGCCGAATTTGAACAGAAGCTGCGTGCAAGAAATCTTTCCCCAATGGTGATCACCGGTCATACTGGCTGGTACGACGATCTGGACTGGGTATTCCGCCACAAGGACCAGGTCTGCCACGCCTCAAAGAAACAGAAACCCCACGATCCAAATGCGCCATACGACGGTTATAATGAAAGCGATGATACAAGGGAAAATGCCCAGAGGGTACTGCTCACGAAAGTGGTTCCTGTGGTGAAATAGACTGCATCTACGAAGCTGTCCAGAAGATCAACCAGGTAATGACGCAGAAAAATTTGTGCCAGAAGCTGGATGCGCCCAAAACATCCATCAACAGCATTATCAAGAGACAGCTGCAGACTGGCTATATCGAATTACACATAAATCCCCAGAACAGGCGGGAAAAGGTTATTTCCCTGACAAAAGCGGGAAAGGATTTTGCTGAAAAGCTGGTCAATCCCCTTCTGGAATATGAGAACGAAGCCGCCGCCATGATGGATGATGAGGAACTGGAAATTGCAATTGCGGTGCAGAATAGGTTTGCTGATATTTTACTGGAAAAAGTAGAAAAGAAGCATGAAACAAATTGAAGCATTTTTTCCAGCTTATACACCACAGTAGATGGTATCTTTGTGGCACGCTGGGTAAACACGGACGCACTGTCCGCCATTAACATTACCATGCCGCTGATCTATCTTTCTTCTGCTCTTGGCATGATGTTTGGAAGTGGCGGAAATGCACTGGTTGCGAAAAAATTAGGAGAAGGAAAACACAGGGAAGCTTTTAACGCTACTTCCAGGAAATCTTTGGAATGGAAACTGACGGTAAGGCAGAGGAAGCCCTTGCCTCTTTGAAATAAATGTATCAGGAATTCGGCATCGCCTTCACCTTCACCTACGGCGAGCTTGCCCAGAACCCAGGCAATCACCAGCTGCTGGTAGAAATCATCTCCTCCTTCGGTCCAATGCCATGCCATATTATGGAGGTAAATACAGAAAAACTGGCAGGGATGATCGAGGATGCAATCGTGGGAAATTTGAATTGATAAAAAATGTGAAACAGGGACAGGCTTGTTATGGCCTGCCCCTCAGACTCCATTTTCAGAATATGAATGTCCGCTATGCAACTTGAGGATAATCGATAATCGCGATTTCTTGCATTAATTTTTTTGCCATATCAACAATTTCTTCAAGTCGTTCGGCAACTTCATCGGTATAATACTTTTCACCACATTGTTCGCATTCAAGGCATGGAACATTTTTTATAACAATAATACCATTTTTATAATTTACAACATGTGTTGTCGTACTTTCTATTGTTGTACTATTTTTACAATACATACACATATCCGTCACCTCTTTCTTCGAGTTTTCAAATCAAATTTAAATTTATTTGTATCTGGATAATATGCGGTAATTATATATACGTTTATATTATCACAACCTGCAACAATGTGTAAAATGCTTCCCATTATAGTATATCCAAATATCAAACAGCTAGGATTAGGAAAATCATCTGGATATGCTTCAATAATTTCACCTGTTTTAATGCCATTTTTTACATCTGCTCTTCTGATATTCCGCTCCTGCATTCTTTGAAGGCAATGCTGAGTCCATATTATTTTCGAGTCAGCACAAAGGTCTTGAAAAACTTTTATGTTCATTAACGGTCCTCCCACGTATAATTTTTCCCTATCACTTTTAGCTTTTTAGCCTCATGTGCTTTCTCTTATGTTAGTTTAGTTTATTATATCAATTGCTGCATATTCTGTATATAATAATGTTATTTTTCGTTCGATCTGATTCGACATAAATTATTTTTCTAAATTTATTGTGGATAGTACAAATAAGTAGGATTCCCCTTGTAATCATCAGACTGCATTGTTATAATCTACAGCAGAATACTTTACAAATTAAATAGAATTTGGAGGAATCATACCCTTATGAATACAAAAGAACAGATCCACGCATTATCTGAAGAAATGCTCGAAAATCTTGGCAAATTAGTTGCAATCGATTCCCAGCGCAGCACCCCGTCAGAGGGCAAGCCGTTTGGGGAAGGTCCGGCGAAGGCCCTGGAGGTTGGACTTCAGATTGCAGAAGAAATGGGATTCAAAACCGTAAATCTTGACAACTATTGCGGTTACGCAGAAATGGGAGAGGGCGAAGAAATCGTAGGAATCGCCGGACATCTGGATATCGTGCCGGTGGGCGGTGACTGGAGTTATGATCCATTTCAGCTCACAAGAAAAGGCGACTACGTATACGGCCGCGGAACCACAGATGACAAAGGCCCTGTAATCGAGGCTCTTTACGCTATGAAACTGCTGAAGGATTCCGGCGTGAAGCTGAACAAGAGAGTCCGTCTGATCATGGGCTGCAACGAAGAGACCGGATCCAAATGTATGGAACACTACAATGAAGTGGAAGAAGAGTTATCCTGCGGTTTCACTCCGGATGCTAATTTCCCATGCATTCACGGGGAAAAAGGCTACATGTCCATGATGGCCTATTCCAAGAATACCCGGATCATCTCCATGAACGGCGGCTTTGTTTCCAACGCCGTATGCGACACCTGCACCACCGTGATCCCGGCAGAAGCTGGCCTTAAGGAAAAATTAGAGGCAGCTTTTTCCAAGACAAAGCTCCAGGAGTATAAAGTAACAGAAGATGGCGACCAGATCACCATTTATGCAAAAGGTGTTCCCGCCCACGCAAGCATGCCAACCCTTGGAATCAACGCAGCAGGCGTCACCATGGAATGCCTTGCAGAAGCAGGCTTCGAAGACGATTTCGTAAAATTCTACAACCAGCATATCGGTACAGCCTGCGACGGCTCCGGCGTTGGTCTTAAGATTTCCGACGAGTTTGGCGAGCTCACCTTCTGCAACGGAATCGTAAAAACAGAAGGGGGCGTGATCTCCTGCACCATCGACATCCGCGTACCAGTTACCTTTACCAAAGATGATGTTCTGAAATTCTTAGAAGGCCACCTGGAAGACGAGAACGGACGCATTGAAGTTGGCGAGATCGGCAATCCTTTATTTTTCCCAAGAGAATCACCGTTGGTAAATGCTCTGTACAAGGCTTATGTGGACGTAACCGGCGACACTAAGAACCAGCCAATGGTAATCGGCGGCGGCACCTACGCAAAGTCCTTGAAGAACATTATCGCATTCGGCCCGGAGAAGCTGGACATGGACTACCACATCCACGGCGCAGACGAATTTATCCTGGTATCCGGAATGGAAGAAGCAGTTCTGGTATATATGGAAGCGATTAAGAACCTGCTGGCAATTTAATGAGTACAAAAGATTAGGGGACTGTGGAGAGAAAGTAAGATATGTGGGAGAAGGACGTTCATTTAGAACAAATTGAATTGGAAGATGGTGCTTTTAACGAGGAACTTTTTAAATCTGTATTCCGGGCACTGGGAAAAGATTATGTAAACATTTGTCTTTTGATACAAGAGACAAAACAGTCAGGACTTTAAAGGGAGGAATGAGCCGCCGGAACATTGCAAAACTGGAATTCTGCACCTATGAAGAAGCATGCCGAAAGGCGATTCTGAACCATATTGAGGAGAAGGCGCAGGAGAAAATACTCCAGAAATTAGATTATGACAAAATAATGGAGATCCTTTCTTATAAGCCAGAATACAGCTTTACCTACGAAGCCCTGGTAGAAGGAAAAAAGCATATCTGCCAGATGAAGTACATCCGTATGGATGATGAAAAGCATGTGCTTATGGGACTTCGTATCGTAGATGATATTGTTGCAAGTGAACGGGAACACAGAAAATCTCTTGCAAAAGCGGTTGCAGTTGCGGAGCAGGCTTACACGGCAGCGGAGAATGCCAACCGCGCCAAGACCACCTTCCTCAGCAACATGTCCCACGATATCCGGACTCCAATGAATGGGATCATTGGTATGACCACTATCGCTGAGGCGCACATGGATGATCCCCAGCGTGTGAAGGAATGCCTGGAGAAGATCATGGGAGCAAGCAATCATCTGCTTTCCCTACTCAATGATGTCCTGGATGTTTCCAGAATTGAATCTGGCCGTATTGTTCTGACAGAAGAGCCGTTTAGCCTTCCGGAGATTTTTGACAACATGATCAACATGATCTCCCCACAGATCACAACCAAAAACCAGGAGCTTTTTATTGACATCCAGAATGTGCTCCATGAGGATGTAGTGGGGGATTCTCTCCGTTTACAGCAGGTATTTATGAACGTGGTGGGAAATGCCATCAAATATACCCCGGATGGTGGAAAAATATCGGTAGGCCTTAAGGAAATCCCTTCTGACTCGGCGCTCTATTCCCAGTATGTTTTCAACTGTGAGGACAATGGATATGGAATGAGCCCTGAATTTGTGGAACGGCTTTTCGTTCCTTTTGAGAGAGCGGAGGATGAGCGCCTGAAGGGAATCCAGGGAACTGGTCTTGGAATGGTGATCACCCAGAATATCCTTCGGATGATGGATGGAGATATTGAGGTAAAAAGCGAGTATGGTAAGGGTTCCAGTTTTATCTGCCATTTCCGTATCCAGAACCAGGCGAAGCTGATTTCCAATGATAAGCTGCCGGAAGACATGTATGTTCTGGTCGCAGATGATGACGAGGCAACCTGTGAGAGTACGTCGCTCACACTTGACAGCCTGGGCATTCCAAATGAAAGCGTGACCACTGGAAGAGAAGCCATTGAAAGAGTGCAGAGTGCCAGAAAGCAGGGCAAACCATTTACTGTCTTCCTGATTGACTGGAAAATGCCGGATATGGAGTGTCTGGAGATCGTCCGCCAGGTAAAACGTTACGGAAGCGAGGATATGTCCATTGTGATCATTTCCGCTTACGACTGGTCTGAGATTGAGATGAATGCCAGGGCAGCAGGCGCAGATGGTTTTATGACGAAACCGCTGTTTCGTTCCAAACTGGTGGAGAAGCTGAAGACTGTCACAGATGAAATCCCGCCGGAACAGAAGAATAACATTTTAGAGAAATATACCCAGAAGAATTATGAGGATAAACGGATCCTTCTGGTTGATGATAACGACCTGAACCGTGAGATTGCCAGCGAAATCCTGGGAATGACCAGGGTACAGGTAGAAGAGGCGCAGAATGGAAAGCAGGCAGCACCGGCAAGATATTACGAAGAGCTTTATTTTGCGGATGGTTCGGTGAATATGTCTGAAGAGAATGAAAAGGTCTGCTTGAACGTTCTGGATAAGAATGGCGCAGTTGGTATTATGGGAATGCTGGAGCAGAAGGATTTTCCGATTTACTGTGTATCCGGTTTTGCCCTTACCGCCCTTGGGTATTCTTTTGACGAGCTGATGGAGGATACAGACGGATTTTTCATCGAGCTGATCCATGAGGATGACCGGAAACGCTTTGTGGAAGAATTTTATGAGAATGGCAAGAAGCGTATTTACCGCCTGAAAAAGAAAAATGGAGATATCGTAACCACCACCACCTATTCCGCAGACACAGAGCTGCCGGATGGAGCGAAGGCGAAGATGGTTTCACTGAGAGTTGGATAAAGAAATATTGACTGGATGAAAAGCCCTTGAACGTGCTTTTGGGGGCTTTTCCTATATAGGAAGTGCGCTGGTAATGGTACGTTTTAAACTACGAGTTTATTGAAAAATTTGTAGAAATTCTGGTATTATAAAGCATGTAAGAAATCACATCGGCCATTATCCCGTTAAGGAGACGGAGCGGACTGTAAATCCGCTGTTATCATAACACGAGTGGGTTCGATTCCCTCATGGCCGATCATACTCCTGTAGCTCAGCTGGATAGAGCACGCGTCTACGAAGCGCGGAGTCGAGAGTTCGAATCTCTCCAGGAGTGTTCCCGGGGGTCTATGCCCTTGGATAAAGTGAATCAGGTAAGGCGAATGGTGCGAAGGGAGAAAAGCTGTCTTTGAGTGGCAGCTTTTTTTTATGGGAATTTTTTGCAGTACTAGAGCCTGTTTGAAAAATCATTCCTGCAATCTGCACGCCCTACTTTGTGGAAAGCCTTTGAGGGCATGTTTTGGGGTATTGCAAAGTCAGCGGAAAACGTGTATTTTTATGTTATTGATCGCAGGTAAAGGATGGAACCATATGAATACAAAATTAATTGCCCTTGACATAGACGGAACCTTGACAAATGATGAGAAAAATATTACCCAAGCCACCCGGGATGCCCTTCTTGCAGTACAGGAGGATGGCGTGCGTCTGGTACTTGCTTCTGCCAGACCTACCCCTGGACTTTACGCGGCAGCAGAGCAGCTGCATATGAAAGAGCATGGCGGAATCCTGATGGCATATAACGGTGGTAAGATCGTAAAAGCAGACACTGGCGAAACGCTTTCCGAGATCCATATGGACATGGAGAAAACCAGGAATATCCTGCATTTTCTGGAAAAGCTGGATGTAACTGTGATTCTAGATGACGGACAGCAGTTCTATGTAACGGATGCTGGTGGATACAAAGTAGAATATGAGTGCAAAAATAACAATATGCAGTGTAAAGAGGTGGAAAACCTTGCCGATTTCCTTGACTTTTCCCCAATTAAGCTGCTTCTGGCAGTGGATCCTGAGAAGATCCTGGACATCCAGAAAGAAATCGCCCGGTATCTGGATGACGATCTTACAGTTGTAAGAACCGCTGCTTTCTATCTGGAAATCATCCCTTCCCGGATCAACAAAGGAAAAGGCTTGCGCGACGTCTGCGCCCACCTTGGTGTCAGCCTGTCCGATACCGCTGCTTTCGGCGATTCTGAAAACGACATCCCCATGCTCACCGCCGCCGGTCTTGGCGTAGCCATGGAAAATGCCGAAGAAGCAGTCAAAGCAAAAGCCGACCAAGTTACCCTGTCCAATAACCAGGACGGGATCGCGTATGCCATAAAGAACTGGCTGGGATAATTTTGGGAAGAAAGAACAATGTTGAAATGTGTCGAAGGTTTTGTGATGAATGGAAAAAGTTGAAAATACATAAAAAGTACGTAGGGAAATTTTATGTAATAGCTGAAACAGCAGAAAAAATATTCATATCAAGTGATTTCCCAGATGAGTATGCAAATTCACAGAATAGGATTAAGTTAAAAGGTGCAGGAGCTAAAGCAAAAGCGAATGCAGTGCAGGGAATTCCAGAGTTAATTCAAATAGCTACCGATGAAAAATATTTTCCCAATGTGAAAGAAAAGCATGATCAGGATGCAAAGTATGGGTGGTATCGTTATTCTGTAAAGTTTGCACTTACGATATATGACGATAAAAGCAATGAGATATGCAGATATAATATTTATAAAGCTCAAATGTTAGTTCGTCAGTAAGCGCCTAATAACAGGGTGGATTTAACTTCCACCGAAAATCTGCCATAATCATAGAGGATAGACGCCAGCATTTTACTACAGATCTGATGCTAGGATCTGTGAAATGC